>WUAJ01000028.1 GCA_009827215.1 Phycisphaeraceae bacterium | reverse complement strand
CGTCGAGCCCAGTGAAGTCGCAGCGGTGACCCATGTGTCCGAAGCGTGATTCGATGTCGAGCCATGCCTGGGCGCGTTAGTCGCGTGAGTGGTTCGGATTGAGGTAGACCCAGTGCTGGAACGCGTCGATCGTCGCGATCCAAGGCAGCAGCGAGATCGATCCCTCGAGCTGCTTGCGACGAGCGCGGTTCGCGTCTTCCTCGCTTGGGTAGAAATTGTCCCAGTACGGCATCGTCAGCAGTTCCATGCTCATCGACGCGACCTCACAGAACTCGATCGGAGCGCTGCGGTACCAGACCAACGGCTCCTGATCCGAGTACATCGAGTGGAACGCGTGCCCCGCTTCGTGGACCATCGTCTCGACATCGCGGTGCTGACCCGCCGCGTTCATAAAGATGAACGGCTTGCGCGAGCGGTCACGCATGTACTGGTATCCGCCGGGAGCTTTGCCCTTGCGTGAATCGAGGTCGAGCGACGCGTTGCCGTTGTCCGTGCCGTTGGTGTTGGAGCCGTCGCCCATCGTCGCGAACATCTCGCCGAGTTCAGGACTCAGCTTGTCGAAGCTCGCTTTGGTCTTCGCGACCAGGTCCGCGCCATTGGTGAACGGCTTGAGCTCCCCGCGGCTCTTTGGATCGACATTGAGGTCCCAAGGACGCAGCGCATCGAGTCCCAGTTCTTTCTTGCGTGTCGCGTCGAGCTTCTCGACGAACGGCATCGCGTGCTGCTCGATCGCATCATGGAACGCGTACGCGTGCGAGGTGTCGTAATCGAAGCGGTGCTTTGCTTTGTAGATGTACTCAACAAAGTTCGCGAACCCCGCGTTCTTCGCGGCTTGGTCACGCTTGGCCACCATCTCGTCATAGATCGCGCTGATCGCTTCCTGATCCTCCAGACGACGCGACGCGACCGCTCTCCACGCGGCTTCACGAATTGAGCGATCCGCGGACTCGGAGTACTTACCCATCATCGGGAGTGTCTTTTCTTCGCCGTCAAACTCGACGGTCATCTTGCCGCAGATCTTGTCGTACTCCTGATCGAGCTTCGCGAGCTCGGTTTCGAGCGGAACATTCTCATCGCGGAACAGATCCACATCCGCGGCGGTGTCGCGGTAGAGGACCTCGTGGTATCCATCGGTCTTACTGAACTTCTCTGCGAGTTCCTTGAGCTTCTTGTCGAGGACAAACGCGACCGGTTTGAACTTGGGCGCGACATTCTCAAGGTACGAGGTCCACGCGGCTTGCTTGGACTCGTCCGCTGTGTCGCAGGTCATGTTGATGTAGGTGTTCGCAGCGGATTCCCCGATCGCGGCTTCGAGCTCCGAGCGATCCAGCAGCCACTTCTCGTATTCCTCGGCGGAGCTCACCTCGCGATCGACGAGCGCGTTGAGGAGCGGCTCAACGACCGACCAATCGGTGCCGTTGAAGACGGCGGGGACGAAATCTGTTGCAGGCGAGGTGGTCATTTGAATGCTCCGTGTTTCTAGAATCCCGATTTTTGGCTCATCGGGGCGATTACTGGTCAGATTTATTATACTTTACAAACAGTTCCGACGCAAGGTTGCGTGCCGAATCAAATTCAGCGACCCGCCCCTCCAACTGGGCATCGTAGACCTGATCGAGGACCTCCTTGAAGCGAGCGCCGGGCTGCTCTCCTAGCTCGATCAGGTCCTGCCCGTTGATCAACGGCTCGGGATTGAGTCCGATGCCGTCCTGCTCCATCATCTGTATGTCGTTGCAGATCGCATCAGTCGCTTTCGGATTGATCGCACGCGCGAGCATGATCGCGCCGCAGCAATGGTCCCGGCACGACAAGCGTTTCTTCGCTGCTGTCGAGAGCTCGGCCCATCGGTTAAGCAGGATGTCCGCGATCTCGATCGTCGCGCTGAGTTGCTGCGTCTCGTCGTTGCTCAGGTCGAGTCGTTTACGCCAGTCTTGCGCCGAGGTGTCGTTGAGCCGATCGATCGCCCACGCTGCGAGCGCCGTGGTCGAGTCGGCATCGGGATCGAGCTCCATCAGGATCGGGAGCTGGTCCGACTTGGACGCGCTCCCGAAGATCGCATGATCGAGCGTGAGCTGCTGCAGCAATCCCGCGGCTCGTGCGCGTGAGGGATGCCCCATCATCCTCCGGACTTCTTCGCCGATCCGCTCGACGCTCACGCCACTGAGTTCGCTCGCGTGCTGCTTGATCGCCTCGCTCGTGATCGGATCGATTTCGAGGTCATAGCGTGCCGCGAAACGCACCGCTCGCAGGGCGCGCAGATGATCTTCTTTCAGCCGTTGATGCGGATCACCCACAGCGCGGAGGATTCTGTTCTCGATGTCCGCTTTGCCTTGGACGAAGTCGATGATCTCGTCGCCGTCGTCTTTGGGATCGAGGAACAGCGCGTTGATCGTAAAGTCCCGACGCTGCGCATCCATCTCCGGAGATGAGAACTCCACATGAGCCGGACGCCGCGCATCGGAATACGGCCCATCGGATCGGAAGGTCGCGACCTCGATCGTGGGACCGAAGTCCCGCACCAGCATCACCCCACACGACGCGCCGACCGACGCGGTTTTCTTGAACAACCGCTGGATGTCCTCCGGATGCGCGCTGGTCGCGATGTCGTAGTCCTTGGGGGTCTCTCCGAGCAGCTGATCACGCACGCATCCCCCAGCGAGGTACGCGATGAAACCAGAGCCTCGCAGTGCTTTGATGATCTCGATCGCGCCGTGGCGTTCAGACTGTTGCGTATGTTCGCTCATCGAATCATCCGACCTGCTCATCACGCAGCTCTCGACTCATCAGCATCGCGATCGCATCGACCGGATCCAGATGCTCGAACAGCACCGCATGCACCGCCGCGGTGATGGGCATCTCGACCTTATATTTCTCCGCCATCTCCATCACGGAACTGGTCGTCGCGATCCCTTCGACCACACAGAGTGATTCGCGGAGGTACTGATCGAGTTTGATCCCCTTCCCGAGCGCCTCGCCGCAGGATCGGTTGCGACCTTCTGGGGAGAAGCATGTCGTCGCGAGATCCCCCGCGCCCGCGATGCCGTAGAAGGTCTTGGACTCAGCGCCCATCGCGTCACCCAGCCGTGTGATCTCCGCGAGTCCACGCGCCAGCAGCGCGCTCTTCGCGTTGTATCCCGCGCCCAGTCCGTCGATGATTCCCGCCGCGATCGCGATGACATTCTTCGTCGCGCCCGCGAGTTCGACCCCGATGAGATCGGGATTGGTGTAGATCCGGAGCCAGCTCGTCGAGAACAGTTTCTGGATCGTCTCGGAGAATCCGGGATAGTCCGACGCCGCCGCCATCGTTGCTGGGAGACACATCGCCAGTTCCGTTGCGATCGCGGGACCTGACATGCACCCCAGCGCGCGTGGTTTGCCGTCGGGATCGTCCTGCAGCACATCCGCGATGATCTGCGTCGGACGCATCATCGTGTCGTTCTCGATGCCCTTGGCGACCGAGATCACCCCAGCGTGCGAGGGGACGTGGTCCTTGAGGCGTTCCCACGCGCCGCGGATGAACTGGACCGGGATCGCATTGAGGATGATGTCCGCGTCTTTGAGCGCTTCGCTGTCCTTGATCGCGATACGCACATCATCAGCGAGCGTGAATCCAGGAAGTCGGTCGGATTTGCGCGTCTGCGCGAGATTCCCGGATTCGGTTTCGTCGTGTCCCCACATCGTGACATTGGCGCGAGGATCTTCCCCAGCCCCCTGCGGATCGGGGCTTGTCAGGGCTCCAGCACACACCAATCCCATCTGTCCGATCCCGAGTATGCAGACATTGGGAACATTCTGGGATTGATTGGGGTTGTCCTGAGTCATCGGAGTCCTTCTTTATAGGATCGCGAGTGGTGGTCATGCGAACCGTCCCTGTACGATATGCGTAAGGGAATGGGCTCGATGACCCCGGAGCACTTGAATCCTACAGTATGGACCACGATTTGGGCTATTGGATTCAATCTCCCAACTCCCCACAGACTCGCATGCAGGTGTTGACCCAAAACCGGATACCTATTTCACATGAGTGACACACACACCCACACGCATTCACACGACCACAACCACGATCATGATTCTCCAGTCCAGTGCTGCTCGCACCACGACCTCCAGGGTGATCGCTGGATCTTCCTCTACCTCGCTGGTGGCGTCCTCGCGATGGTCTCCTGGATCGCCAACGCGACCGGATCAACCAACGAACTCGTCGCGACCATCCCCGCCGTCATCGCGGCTCTGCTTCTTGGATGGAAACTCTTCTACGCGTCCTTCCGCGAAGTGCTCAACAACCAAGTCTCGTCGAGCTCACTCGCGGCCCTCGCGATCCTCGCCGCGATGGCCGTCGGGAAATACGGCACCGCCGCGTTCCTCGCGTTCATCCTTCTGGTCGCAGACCAAATCGTCTCGCGCACCGCCGACGGCGCGAAGCGCGCGATCGAGCAGCTCATCTCGCTGACTCCAGACGATGCGCGCGTCGTGGATGGATCAGGGAACGAAACCATGGTCCCTGTCGGACAAGTCCAAGTCGGACAACGCGTCCGCATCCGTCCCGGCGAGAACCTCCCAGTCGACGGTCGCGTCGTCAACGGCGAATCGACGATCAACCAAGCATCACTGACCGGTGAATCCATGCCCGTCGAAGTCCAGAACGGCTCCGCGGTCTACGCCGGTACCAGCAACCTGACGGGCGCGATCGAGATCGAGGTCACCCAAGTCGGCGCCGAGACCACGATCGGGAAGGTGTCATCGCTCATCCGCGAAGCGGAATCCACGAAAACCGAGCGTCAGCTGCTCATCGAGCAGGTCGCGCGTTTCTATGTCCCCGTCGCGATCTCCGTCGCGGCGGTCGTGTTCTTCCTCTTCTCCCAGTCCGACATCCCAGCCGTGCGTGAAGGCGCGGCGTTGCGTGCCGTGACTGTGCTTGTGGTCACCTGCCCAACCGCACTGCTGCTGTCGTCACCATCGGCGATGGTCGCCGCGTTCGCGTCCGCCGCTCGTTTGGGTGTGATGATCAAGCGGACGACCTACCTCGAAGCATCCGCCAATGTTGATGCCGTGGTGATGGACAAGACCGGAACGCTCACCACCGGTTCGTTCGGTGTGTCGCGTCTCGCCCCAGCACCTGGTGTCGAGGGTGCGGACCTGCTCAAAGCCGCGGCATTCGCGGAAGCGCACTCCAACCACCCGCTTGGACTCTCGATCCTCCGCACTGCGAAGCAAGCACGCATCGAGGTCGATTCCAACGGCTCATACGAAGAAACCCACGGCGCGGGCGTCAAAGCGAAGACCTCCATCGGCGAAATCACCGCTGGTCGTGGTTCGTGGATCAAAGAGCTCATGCCCAGCGCGACCGATGCCGTGAGCGATATCGAGAATCGCACCGAAGGCATGTCAGGTGTCCACGTCATCAAAGACGGCGTCTACATGGGCGCGGTCGGACTCGCAGACACCCCGCGTCCGAACGCCAAAGCGGTCGTTGATCGTCTCCGCGAACTCGGAATCCGTTTCGTCGCGATCTTCACGGGCGATCGTCTGAGCGTGGGCAAGCGCGTCGGACAAATCGCAGGCGTGGACTCAGTCGAAGCCGAGTGCCTCCCAGAAGAGAAGCACCAGCAGATCCGCCAGATG
Source organism: Phycisphaeraceae bacterium (assembly GCA_009827215.1). Classification (GTDB taxonomy): domain Bacteria; phylum Planctomycetota; class Phycisphaerae; order Phycisphaerales; family UBA1924; genus UBA1924. The sequence goes on along the minus strand of WUAJ01000028.1, from coordinate 11,443 downwards.
CGCGAAGACGGCTACCGCGTCATGATGATCGGTGACGGCATCAACGACGGCCCCGCACTCGCTGAAGCCGATGTCGGCGTCGCGATGGGACTGTCGGGATCAGACATCGCCGCGAACTCCGCGGGTGTCGCGCTGATGACCGACGAGCTCAACCGCGTCCCGTTCCTCATGGAACTCGCTCGCAGAACGCGCGTCATCATCACGCAGAACATCGTCGTGTCCATCCTGATGGCGATCGTCGGCTTGGTCCTCGCCGCGTCCGGCGCGTTCCAGGTCATCGGCGGCGAACAACTCGGCGCCTCACTGGGTGTTGGTTTCGCAGCGTTCTTCCACTTCGTCCCCGATGTCTTCGTGATCGGAAACTCGTTCCGACTCTTCCGCTACGGCGAAGACTTCCTCGAAGCGGAAACCCTGCAGAAGGAACAAGAACAAGCCGCCCAACGCCGCGTGCGCCGCGACCAGTCGGTACGGATCGCCGCCGAGCCGGCGTGATTCAGAGATTCATGTGAATACAAAGCCCGTCGCTCACGGCGGGTTTTTTATTGGGGTTTCTTCAGCACACCCGCATTAAAGCTTCGCCCCTCGATGCGGAACTTCCGCTCGAAGTTCGTGCCGACGAGTTCGCCCTCGCCCGCCGATTCCGGCGCTTCGAATGCGCCGAACTCATACGGCAGCGCCTCACAACCATCCAAGAACTCGGCAACCTTCGGAGGCGGAGCCGGGATCTTGGGTCGCGCGAATGTCTTATTCGATGCTGCTGATCCAGATGCCCACAGATCAAAGTGGGAGAGGTCCCACGACCACAGATCGTCGTGATCCGTGACGACGCGGAGCTCGCCGCCTTTTTTGAGACAGCGCCAGATGTCGTACATCGTCTGATGCTGGATCACACGCTTCTTGTGGTGCTTGTTCTTCGGCCAAGGATCCGAGAAATACAGATGCAGCACATCGATCGACTCACCCGGGCAGCGCCACTGGAGGAACTGAGCCGCGTCGGAGTTGAGCACGCGCACATTGGTGTGCGTCCCCTCGTTCTCCCGCTTGCGCCGGATGCGATCAGCGGTATAGCTCGCAAACTCCCCGGCCCATTCGATCCCAAGGAAGTTCGTCTCCGGCTGCAGCGACGCTTGCTGCACCAGAAACGCGCCCTTCCCCGAACCGATCTCCAGTTCAAACGGCTTGCTCGGATCCTCAAACCACTGACGCGGATCAAGACGACCCGACTCCGGATCGGTCATCACCGAATCAGGCAGCGGCGGCAATTCCTCCGCAGAGACACCCACCACGCCGGGCGCGCTGTCAAGAGGTTTGCCGTGTCCGAGTCCGAATGACATAGGGAGAGAGTGTATGCGCGTTCCTATTGTTGAGAATGACCGATCCGCACCAAACACCCCCAGCCGCCGGAACCACCACGCTGCGCGTGAGATACGTCGAGTGCGATCCGATGGGCGTTGTCCACCACTCGAGCTACCTCCCCTGGATGGAGATGGGACGCACCGAACTGCTGCGAGAAGTGGGGGAGAGCTACGCCGCCCTCGAAGAAGCCGGCGTGTTCCTCGTGGTGACCAAAGTCGAGGTCAAATACCGAAGACCGATCCGCTACGACGATGTGATCGAGATCCGCACAAAGGTGGACAAAGCAAGCAAGGTCAAGCTGCACCATTCCTACGAGATCGCGCTCATCGAACGAGCCGGAAAGTCACCCGATCCCAGCGACCCCGCCGTCCCCAGCGATGGGGTGTGCGCGATCGCAAGCACCGAACTCGCATGCGTCGGCATTGACGGCCGACCCAAAGCAATGCCGGACTGGTTGGTGGGGAGCTGATTACATCAACCGCTCAATCGCCTGCGAAACATTCTTCACCGCGATCAACTCCATCCCCTTGACCTTCGGCAGCTTCGAAGATCCCGAAACTGGGACAATCGCGTGCGTATATCCAAGCCGAGCAGATTCGCGGAGGCGCTGCTCGATCTGCGTCGCGGGACGGAGTTCGCCGCCGAGCCCGATCTCTCCGATCGCGATCGTCGTGGGAGGGAGCGATCGTTTGTAGTGCGCTCCAGCGATCGCAAGCGCCAGTGCCAGATCACTCGCGGGCTCGATGATCTTGAGTCCGCCGACGACGGACGCAAACACATCACGATCCGCGAGGCGCAAACCGCCGTGCTGCTCAAGCACGGCGATCAGCATCGCGAGCCGATTGCTGTCCAGTCCGGATGATTTCCGCTTCGCGCTCCCGACGAATCCAGTCGCGGTCAGCGCCTGGATCTCGACGCACACGCAGCGCGAGCCGTGCATCGCGGGACAGACGATCGCGCCGGGACGGTGCTCATCCCCGCCCTGGATCGCCGCGACGGACATCCCGCCGGGGAGTTGCTGGAGACCCTGCCCGGTCATCTCGAATATCCCAAGCTCCAATGTGGTCCCGAACCGGTTCTTGATCGCGCGCACGATGCGTGCACTGTGGTACCGATCCCCCTCGAAATACAGCACCGCATCGACCATGTGCTCCAGCATCCGAGGCCCCGCGAGCGTGCCTTCTTTGGTCACATGACCCACAAGCACGATCGAGGTCCCGGTCGCTTTCGCGAAGTACACCAGCTCGCTGCAGCACCGACGCAGCTGCGTCACCGATCCCGGCGCGGCCTCGATGTCCGACTTATAAATCATCTGGATCGAATCGATCACGCACACATCGGGTTTGATCTGCCTCGCTTGCTCAAGGATCCGCGCGAGATTCGTATCGCTGAGCACGAAGAGCCCATCGCTCTCCGCAACCCCGAGCCGACCAGCGCGGAGCTGCACCTGCTGCGCCGATTCTTCAGATGACACATACAGCACCTTGCTCGTCCAATCCGGATTCGCTTGATCGAGTTTCACCGGAGACGCCCAAGCGCCCGCCGCTTGCAGGAGCAGCGTTGACTTCCCAATCCCAGGCTCACCCCCAACCAGCACCACCGATCCGGGAACCAATCCGCGCTGGTCCTCAGTCCCCCCAAGCACACGATCGAGTTCCGTGATCCCAGTGGGCAACCGCTTGGTCGGACCACTCCCGGCGACGATCTGAGTGATCGAGGTCGCTTTGGGAGCGCCGTCGCCGTCTTTGACTTCGATCCATGATGATCCTCGATGCGGATCGGACTTCGCGGATTTGTCGAACTGTGATTCTTCGAGCGAGTCCCATGTGCCACAGTCGGGACACTTGCCCGCCCATCGGGATTGGGTGGAGCCGCAGTTGGTGCAGATGAAGATGGTTTTGGTCTTGCTCATTGAGAGGATCATAGCACACGAACGGGGTCTGTTCGGTGTTTGGAAGAGCGTGTGCTGCGTAGACTTGCACAGCACATGCCCGACCCCTCTCCCACACCCAAGAACGCCGCTCCCAAGCCCAAAAAACGGCGTCGTTTGATCGCATGGCTGCTCGCGGTCCCAGTGGTGTTGGTTCTGACAGTCGGGATTCTCGCCGCGACAGGGACACTGACTGGGTTCGTCGTTCCGATCATTGAACGCGAGACTGGTCTGGACATGACGCAGGGATCAATTGCGTTCATGCCGACGACGGAAATCGAGATCCGTGACGCTGTCTTCCGTGCACCGGACATCGACGGCGAAGGCGGCGAGCTGATCCGATTCGATCGTGCGACGATCTCTGTGCGGTGGTCCAAGATTCTGTCAGGATCCAAAGCAATCAGCAGTGTCACGATCGAACAACCAAGACTCCGAGTCAGTCAGGACATTCAAACAGGAGCGGTGAACCTCGAAGCGCTCACGCTCCAGCAATCCGGCGGAGGCGGTGCCTCGACTCCAGCGATCACTATCTCAGACGGCATTGTCGAGATCGGTGAGCACGACGGTACACAGTACAAAGAACTCAAAGAACTCTCGGTCGTCGGATCACTTGCGACACCAGACAAAGACGGCATCGCTCGATTCAACTTCCTCGCGACTTCAACAACACCCTCAATGGGATCCGATCAAGCGTACGCGCGAGGAGATTTCAACATCTCAGGAACCATCTCCAATGCCGGCGTGCAAGGTGAGATGACCGGCCTCAGACTCGAAGACTGGCCGGCAAGCATCGTCCCGTCGCGCGTGCGAGAAATCTACGAATCACTCGATCTCCGCGGGAACCTCGCACCCACAAAGTTCAGCGTAGACAATCAGGGGCAACCGCGCGTCACGCTCACACTCGAAGGCGTCGATGTCAGCCTTCCGTTTAATCCGCCAGAAGAGTTCGCTGGACCTGAACAGTACCTTCGCATGCGATCAACCAAAGGCATCATCAACTTTGGGCACGGCGGGCTCATCGCAGACCTCAGCGGAGACATCGACGACCTGCTTTACGATGTTGATTTTAAACTCGATGAGTACTCACTTGACAGCGCCTTCGCGTGCGACTTGCGAACAAAGTTCCGCGTCGAAGAAGGGTTCCGCCCGCTCTTGTTCCTCCCTCAGCGAGTGACATCCAAGCTCGATCGATTTGTGGATCTTCGTGCGAATATCGACGCAACGATCAATCTATCTCGTAAGCAAAGCTCATCCAAAGACGCTCCGATCCTCGTGTCTGGGAAAGCGGTGGTCTCGAACGCTTCAGCGAAGTATTACGAGTTCATGTATCCATTCGAGGAAATCAACGGCACGATTTACTTCGAGCCCGACAGCGTGAGCTTTGATGAGATTACAGGCCGCGGACCAACAGGCGCCAAGCTCCGCGCGAGCGGCAAGTTCGAAGGTCTCGGTGAAACATCTGTTGTCGAGATTCTTGTCGATGTCAAAGAACTCCCGATCGATCAGCACCTGCTCAGTGCGATGGACAACGACCAACGCGAGCTCGTGGACACACTTTTCTCTCGCGAGAAGTACAACAACTTGCTCGACTCAGGGTATCTGCTTGAGCCAAACAGAAGGACCACAGCTACCGACGAACGCAACGAGCTGATCCGCTCAATAGCAGCGCTCCCGTCGGACACCTCCGAACAAGAACGCGCGCAGCTCTCGAGCAAGCTCAACGCACTGAACGCTACACTCCGCGTCCCAGACTTTGAGTTCGGCGGTCTGATCGAAGTAGGGGTGATACTCAAGCGCCATCCAGAACGCCCAGAGGATGATCGGTGGACGACAGATATCAACGCAATGATCCCCCAAGCCGGGATCGTCCCAGAGCAGTTCCCGCTCCCGATCATCGCGCGTGAAGTGAATATCACGATCAATGATGGGACAGTGCTCCTGCAAGGCGGACGCTATGAAGGTCTCAACGGGGGATGGGCCCAAGTCGACGCGAGCTTCAAACCAACCGAAGGGTTCAAAGACCCCCAGCCGTATGTTGAGATCAAAGCACGGAAAATCCCGATCGATGAGCGCCTGATCGCCGCGATCCCAGGTTACTACGACGAGCAACCAGAAGACCCTACTGAGATCACGCTCCGCAGAATCCTCGATCGACTGCGCATGCGTGGCGTCGTCGAAGCCGATGCGAAAATCGGTCCCGGTGCCGACGGCCGGATTACCTACGAAGTCCAGTCAACAATCCTTGAGGGATCGGCGCACCCATTAACGATGGGACTCCAACTCCAAGAAGATCAGGCTTTCCCCAAACAAAACGAGTTGGGTCTCGACTCAGTTCAACTCAACATCGAGTTTGGAACAATATCAGTCACCCAATCCCTGATCGTTGTGCACATCAACGGCTTGATGGAATCGCCTTCGCAGCCGATCCCTCCGACACCGATCGATATGACGACTCAGCTCACACTCCCGCGTCAACCCAAGTTCGGAAATGTGAAACGCGTTGACGGCCTGCTCCCTTTTGAGAACGGCCCGCCTGTCCCAGGTCCGGCGTTGTACACACGAGTGCGATCAAGCGGGCTCGTGCTCGCGATGCCGATCGAGCACGCGATCGCTGTGCTCTCGCCAAACTTCGCGAAACGAATCTCTGGATGGCGTGAAGACTACAACCCAAGCGGTGAACTCGATCTCCTGACTTCAATCGAGGGACGCGTAGGCGGTACACTCAACACCAATCTACAAATCAATCAGATCAGACAGGCACAGTTCAGTGTTGAGGATTATCAATATCAGCTCGGATCATCAGTAGGTCCGATTGCGCTCAAACTCGGGACCAAACCCAAAGTCGAGAGCAGGGGATTCAGCATCCCGATCAGTGTGGACAACGAGCCTGTTGGATCAGTCGGTCTCGCAGGCTCCATCCGACTCTCGAGAGGTGGGCAGCTCCTCGAGCTCAAAGACGAACCGTCGCTTCGTCTCTCGATGGACAACGGTCGGCTCGGATCGCCGGGAGTCCGTGCAATCGTCAATCGCATGGGAACAAGCAGCACCGATCCAGATTCAGCGAACACCTCATTCTTCGAGTACTACGGCCTCGATGGTCGCTTCGACATGCTGATTGATATCACCCCACTCGATGGCGCTCGGATCAGCAGCGCTGATCCAGGAACACTCGGATTCCCACCAGTCGAGATTGATGGCTCACTCACTCCGCGAACACTCTCTATGGAACGCAACGGCGAAGTCCTCGCGTTCAACGAGTCCCAGATATCAGGTTCAATACGCTTCGATGGTCTTGATGGGTACTTCGATCAGATCAACGCTCAGAACGATGAGTACACACTCGGTGTCGATGGTCGTTGGGCCGTGACTCCAGGAAGTGGAGCTTCAGTCGACCTCAACATCACTGCAGTCGGAGATGTGTTGCACGGTCCCGTTCGTGTGATCTTGCCAGACACTCTCAGCAGTGTTGTCGATCAACTCAAGATCGAGTCGAGCAGGCCAATTGATCTACAAAACCTTCACATCGTCGCGAACAATCTCGGGACCGATTCAACGACCTACAACATCGATGGGACCGCATCAGTGCTCGACGCAAGCGCCTTGATTGGTGTTCCGATCACCGAACTCGATGGCCGAGTGGACTTCCGTGTACAGACCGGAGCTCAATCAAACACTAATGAGCGTCCTCCGCTTGAGTATCAGATTGATCTCAACGCATCGCAGATGAGAGCGGGACTTTTGCGTGTGCATAACGCAGAAACCACCATTCTCAATGACCCGCTCAACCCTGGTGTAGTGCTCGTCCCGCAACTCCGCGCTGGGATGCACGGCGGAATGGTCACTGGCAACGCCCAAGTTCAACCGAATGAGAACGGCGAGCCGTACTACGCAACTGAGATCCGCACCTCAGGGGTCCGAGCTGCGCCGATCTTCGACGACATCTTCCTTCCAGTCGAAGGTCTGGAAGGTCCTCCCTCCCCCGGCTCTTCAGTGGTCCGCTCCGCATGGAATGTGGATTCGGATGTCTCACGCGGAATCATGCACGCCGACCTTGCAATGACCGGGCCTTTAGGAGATCCGGATCAACGCGTCGGACGAGGATATGTCCGCGTGTCGGGAGGTTCGATTGTCGCGCTCCCTGGACTCATCAACCTCATCGAAGCGAGCAATCTCAAGCTCCCGACTGGATCTCGCCTCAATCTCGCGGAAGCGGAGTTCTACACCGATGGTCCAACAATCGCGTTTGAACGCCTCAGCGCGTCGTCCGACGCGATCGAGATCCTCGGATATGGGACAATGGACTGGACTTCGCGAGATATTGATCTACGCTTCCGATCACGATCGATCGAGCCGATCCCAGTCCTCTCAGGCATCATCGAGGGTCTCCGCGACGAGCTGATCACCATCAGAGTCACCGGAGCGCCGGGATCGATCAGCTACGCGCCCGAACAGTTCGGGACGACCAAACGACTGCTCGATTCGATGTTCGGCAAGCCTGAGACCGAGCAACAACGACGACTCCGTGAAGTCGAAAGCAGAACCCGCGTGGGTTCGGGACGCCTTCGCCGCAAGCAAAGCGATCGCGTCGAAACACCAACCAGGGACAATGAATCCTCAGAGACCTCTGCGAGTGTCGAACCAACAGACGAATAAGCAACACCGATTGCAACCAATACACCAAACAGTTTGATTCGAAGAACCGGGACGCATCGGGTGTCCCAAAGACAGAAAGAAAATACGAATGAAATCAGAACCAAATCGCTCACCGGAACACAACCGAGTCGAGCTTGACCCGCCCGCGAGCACGCAACCCAAGAACGAGCAAGCCGCACCACCTGAGACTCCCTCAGTCCGTCGCGCCGATGATGGCGAAATTCAAGATCGTATCGTTGAGCTCATCGACCTCGTCGCCGGACGCACCGATGAGTACGATGCGAAGCTCGTGCGTGAACTCATCACCGCCGGACTCAAGCTCCTGCCAGACGGCCGGGACACAGGTGAGCTCAAACTCATGACCGCCGCGATGAAGGAACTCCGCTACGCGTACCGCGTGTTCGGTCAATATCCAGAACCCCATAAGGTCACGATCTTCGGGTCAGCGCGGACTCCTGAAGACCACCCCGATTACCTCGCGGCGGTTGAGTTCTCCAAACTCATGGCCGAAGCGGGATGGATGGCAATCACCGGCGCTGGAGACGGCATCATGAAAGCGGGTCACGAAGGACCCGGACGCGAATCCAGCTTTGGTGTCGCGATCCGACTCCCATTCGAGACCAGCGCCAACACCGTTATTGCTGGAGATGAAAAACTCATCAACTTCCGCTACTTCTTCACACGCAAACTCATGTTCCTCTCCCAAGCGGAAGCGGTCGTCTGTTTCCCAGGAGGATTCGGGACGCTCGATGAATGCTTTGAAGCGCTCACGCTCATCCAGACCGGAAAGGCGAGCATCGTTCCAGTCGTCTTCGTTGACGGAGACACCGAAGGCGAGCACGGCTCATACTGGGACGGATGGATCCACTACACCAAGACCCAACTCGAAACGCGAGGTTGGATCAGTCCAGAAGACAACAACCTGTTCTACCACGCGAAGGACCCACAAGACGCCGCGGATCATGTCACGAAGTTCTACTCCGTCTACCACTCATCGCGTTATGTCCGCGACGAACTCGTCATCCGCGTCAAGAAGACACTGAACGACGATCAACTCAGAATCCTGAACGACGAGTTTGCAGTGCTCGTTAAATCAGGCGACATCCACATGTCCGATCCGCTCCCACAAGAAAACGACCACCTCGATCTCCCGCGTGTTGTGTTCACACACACTCGTCACAAGTTCGGACTGGTTCGCGCCCTGATTGATCGGATTAACTCGTTCGCCGATGCATGATCGCGTCCGATCCATCCTGATTTCTTCCGCACTCGCCGCGTGCATTGTTGCGAGTGTGTCCGCGTGCTCGATCGGAAAGAACAAGGCCGATCAATCCGACGCGCTCCAGACTGAGATCGAAGCAGATACGCGCACGCGAGACTCTGCAAGAGGTCTTCAACTCCGCGTCCTCAATGTCGATGATTCGGGAGATCGCGTTGCACGAGCTTTTGCACGCTATATGGATAATTCCGGAACCATGCGGCCACAGGATCGTGATCGCTGGAATCAGTGGGGGTTGCGATGGGTCGTTGTCCCGCAGAGCGAACTCGATTCGATCTTGGATCAGATGGATCTCACCAATGCGATCCAGATCCGATGGATGGGAGAGTTCCCGCAATGGAGACCAATCATCCGCACAGGAGAGCTCGACAACACCAACATCCGGATTGGTGATTCATCGTTGCCCATCTTCCGCACACTCGACGGCAGTCCCCGATTGCTGGCGCGCGTGTGGACCAAGCCCGAACTCACTGAAGAAGGTCTGCAATCAAAGCTGCACCTCGATCTCGCAGTCCAGCTCAAGAGAAAGAATGCCGCGACCAATGTATGGATTGAACCCAAACTCCAGACAGCCATAGAGGAAGGGGCGCTGATCGAAGAGCTGACGATGAGCCAATCGCTCGACGATTCTTCCGCGCTTGTGCTTATTGGAGTGGATCCCAACACAACATGGGACTCAGCAAACCAGATCGTGCAAGAGGGCGACACCACTCCAGATGTCGGACCCAGCGCGCCTGGCGCTCGCACGCTCGGACAACGCATGCTCTCCACACCTGGGAGCGGATATGTCGCGCCCGGAGTCCGCTACAACCCGCCGAAGAAAGTGCTGATCGTGCTTGTTCCGAAAACGGATGACAACTACCGCATCCTCGCGCCGGCGCCGCAGCGCCGAGATGCAGGAGGATCGCCGTGACCCACCTGATCGCGATTCTGTTGTTGGTTGTTGGACTTGCCGTGCTCATCATCGGCGCCGATGCACTCGTCCGCGGTGCCGCTCAGCTTGCCAAACACATGGGACTGAGCCCCTTCGCGATCGGTGTCACGGTGGTTGCGTTCGGAACCAGTGCTCCAGAGCTCTTCGCGAGTGTCGGAGCCGCGCTCCAAGGACAAACCGAGATGGCGATCGGCAATGTCGTCGGATCAAACATCGCGAACATCGCGCTCATCCTTGGAATAGGCGGGATGCTCATGCCCATCGCGATCCACCGACGCGTGCGCATGTCCGAGATCCCCATCATGGTCATTCTGACCATCATCACTATGGTCCTGCTCTTCGATCTCATGCTTTCACGACTGGAAGGTGTAGGTCTCATTGTGGGTCTGATCATGTATGTGATCTACATCATCAAAACCCACAAGGAAGACATCGAGCACGGGCTCGATGATGCCGTCGGCGCAATCAAACCTGTCTGGATCGACCTGCTCTACATCGTCCTCGGCTGCGTCGGACTCGGAGTAGGCGCCCGCGTCCTCGTCATCGGTGCGACCGATCTCGCTCAAGCAGTCGGTATCTCAGCAGGGATCATCGCGACCACGATCGTCGCATTCGGGACCAGCGTCCCAGAACTCGCCGCGACAATCCGCGCCGCTGCCGCAAAGCAAGCGGACATGGCGGTCGGGAACATCGTCGGATCCAATGTCTTCAACTTACTCTCTGTACTCGGAGTTACAGCGCTGGTCAAACCACTCAACTTGGATCCTGCTATGAACTGGCACATCTGGATCATGCTCGCCGTCGCGCTGCTCCTCATGATCTGGGCAATTGTCCGTCCGGTAATCGCCAAAGGCTTCGGTGTGCTCTTCCTCCTTGTATATCTAGGGTATGTAATCCTTTCATACGCAGAGATTCCCGCACTTTCCTGAGGAATCCTGCACGCTCCGCTCTGTTGTGTCGATGTGATCTACTTGATCGGAGATCACCATGCTGCGCGTGCAGATGACCCAAGCCAAGCCGGGGATGGTACTTGCTCAACCCGTGTTCCACCCACGCTCCAATGCCGGGACGATCCTTCTGCGCGCCGAGGTCAAACTGGTCGAATCAGTCATCACACGATTGGTCGAGATGCAGATCCCTGAAATCTGGATCCAGTATCCAGGAATGGACATGGTCAGCGAGTTTGTCAGCCCCAAGATCATGGCGTCTCGCGCCGAGGTCGCGAGCGATGTTTCACAAGCATTCCTCGATGCTTCCCAAGGCGCTCACGCGAAACTCGACTTCCATCAGT
>WUAJ01000270.1 GCA_009827215.1 Phycisphaeraceae bacterium | reverse complement strand
TGCATCGCGATTAAATCAAGGCAGAGATTCGCGGCTCCTCCCGGTTGGTTCTCTTGCTTCGTGACATGAAGGACCGGGACTGGCGCATCTGGTGAGAGGCGATTTGCGTTGCCGTAGAGTTGTTGGTCGAGCATGAAATCGCCCACAACGATGGCGTTGAACGATTTCCAATCTGTAAGCGTGCTCAGAAGTGCTTCCATGAATGATGTTAGGGGTTCCCGTAATAAAAAGAAGACAACCCGCATGTGGCGGGTTGTCGTGGATCAATTCAGGGATTGATCGAGCTAATTGTTGAGCAGTTTGCTCATTGTATTAGCTGTCATGTGAGTGGCTGTGATCGCCGTGGCTGTGAGCTTTGTCGCCGCCACATGTGCCGCAGCATGCCTTCTTGTCTTCGCCACCGCAGGTTCCGCAGCATTCGCCCTTGGATTCGCCGCCGCAAGTGCCACAGCAATCACCTTTATCACTGCATGCAGAAGTATCACATGCTTTGGTGTCGCAATCGCGATTCTGGGTACTTTCGCAGCCGACGAGCACGCATGAAACGAGTGCGGCGCCGAGCAGGGCTTTGAGACTGTTCTTCATTGTTCATTCTCCAGGTAGGAAGTTGTTCGTACAGGTACCCGATCCTGTGCAGGCCTACGCCGGCGTTTCGGGTTGTTTATCATCGCAATGTTCAGGCACGCTGTCAACCCGAATCGGTCATTCTGGTCCAGATTTGGGGTGTTGAAGTGGGGGCAGGAGATCTGGCCGCCTCATTCGGGTGCGTTTGAGACGCTGTTCGAGTCTCCAGCGTGCGACGGCGTTGTGATCGCCACTCATGAGGACTTCTGGGACCTCCATCCCTTCCCATACTCTTGGACGCGTGTAGTGGGGGCAATCTAGGAGTTTCGAGCCGTCAGGAATATCCAGCCCTTTGAGTGCTTTGGGATCGATCTCGGTGCCATCGGGATTGGTGGTGTTGGCGGCGGAGAAGGAGTCTTCGAGCGCCGAATCGTCGTGTCCCAGTACGCCTGGGAGGGTGCGCGTGATCGCGTCGATCAACACCATCGCGGCGAGCTCTCCTCCAGACAAGATGTAGTCCCCAATCGAGATCTCGATGGGATCGAGGCGCTCGATGACACGCTCGTCGATGCCTTCGTAATGTCCCGCGATCATCACGAGTCGTGGTTTGGATGCGAGCGTTTCGACGAGTTCCTGCGTCAGCGGCTGTCCCTGGGGTGTGAGGTAGACACGAGTCGCGGTACGAGGGTCGGCTTGCTCGCAAGCGGTCACGGCGTCCCAGACGGGCTGGCACGACATGACCATGCCGGGACCTCCTCCGAAGGGGCGATCGTCGGTTTTTTGATGCTTGTTGGTGGTGTAATCGCGGATATTGGTCGCGTGCAGCTCCAGAATCCCCATCTGCTGGGCTCTTCCAGGGATCGAAACACCCATCGCTCCCGGCGGCTGGGGGGCGAACATTTCAGGGAATGTGGTCAGAACATCAATCCGCATTGGGGATGATAGTGGGTAGGCGGCGACTAGCGCGGTGAATTTGATGGAAGATGGGGCATGGAGTGGATTTACCGGCTCTTGCGTCCAACGATTCTCCTCCCAGCGGACGCAGACAGCACCAACGGTTGGTGCAGTCGAGGGATTAAACCGGTTTCGGATCGGTACTGCTGGATTGGACTCCCCGCATAGAGCGGGCATTGAAAGGATCACCACATGGTTCGTATTCGTATGCAGCGTCTTGGCCGCACTCACCGCCCGTTCTACCGCATCAACGCGATTGATCAGCGCACGCGTCGCAATGGTCGTGTGCTTGAGAACCTCGGTCACTACAACCCGATGGAGAAGGATGAGTCCAAGCAGATCGTACTCAAGATCGATGAGATCAAGGCATGGCTCGCGAAGGGCGCTCAGCCATCGGACACCGTGCGTGATATGCTCGGCAAAGCTGACATCCTCGAGGGCAGCATGAAGGCCGAGTGGGAAGCGGATCGTGTAGTCAACATGAAGCGTGGCGAGTGCAAGAAGGCACTCAAAGAAATCGAGGGCATCGTCGCATCGCTCGACAAGATGGCTGAGGATTCCGAAGCGGATCTGACTCCGTTCAGCAACACAGCGAAGAAGAACCTCAACATGGTGAAGGGCACCCTGTCGCTCGCGAAGTCCGAGGACGCTGCGAAGTACCTCGCGGAGGCGAAGGACGCGATGAGCAAGGCGGAAGCCGCGAAGCCAGCTCCTGAGCCGGAACCAGAACCTGAAGCAGAAGCCGAGGGTGATGCAGAAGCTGACGCTGAAGAATAAGCAGCAAACTCTATCGAATGAAAAAGCCCGCAATGCGGGCTTTTTTTGTGCGAGGATCACAGCAAGGGCTGACTATTTGGTACGCTCAGATGTATTGATATTGCAATGCCCACATGGAGGTGATTGGCATGAGTTGGAAATCGTTGATCTTGGCGAGTCTGTTTCTTGGTATGAATGCGGTTTCGTACGCGGACCCGATCAGTTATCAAGGACAACTATTGGTTAATTCTGCTCCAGCGAACGGCATCTTCGATCTTGAGTGTCGATTGTTCAACGCGATCATCGACGGCGATCAGATAGGGGAAACGGCGATTGTTGATGATCTATTGATTGTCAACGGTCTGCTGAACACACGGCTCGACTTTGGAGATGCATTCGACGCGAGTGCAGTGTATCTGGAGATTTCGATCCGTAACGGAGATTCTGATGATCCCTATGAAGTGCTCACGCCTCGACAGGTTGTGGACGCCGCTCCCAAGGCGATTCACGCGCTGACAGCTGATTCGGTTCGTGGTCCAGGTTGGTCTCTTGGTGAAAGTTTGCTGACCAACGGCGATCTCCTGACCTTCGGAGCTGGAAACGATCGTGTACTGATCAATCGTGATGAGCTTGTGAATCCGATCGAGTTCTTTGGAGTGCACATCGATGGGCTCGATATCGGATCCATCGTGATCTCTAACGAGGACGAGATGAAAAGCACGATGTTCGCGCATGTCACTGGAGGCGTAATTGGTGCGTCTGAAGTATTCAATGGAGAGACTCGAGAGTTGACACTCC
>WUAJ01000269.1 GCA_009827215.1 Phycisphaeraceae bacterium | reverse complement strand
CGAGGATGGTGTCCTTCGAGAAGTATCCCGCAGTAAAAGGGACACCTGCGAGGTTGATGCATCCAATGAACATGCCGAGCGAGACGATGCCCCATCCCTTGACCTTGCGGAGTCCGGAGAGTTTGCGGAGGTCGAGCTGTCCGGCGAAGCCGTGCATGACGGCACCGCAGCAGAGGAAGAGGAGTGCTTTGAAGAACGCGTGTGTGAGCACGTGGTACGCACCACCGGTCGGGGTCAGGACACCGAGTCCGGCGAACATATATCCGAGCTGGGAGACGGTCGAGTACGCCATGATGCGTTTGATGTCGAACTGCGCCATCCCGATGGTCGCGGCGAGGAGTGCGGTGATGGTTCCGATCCATGCGACGATTGGGAGGGCGCTCTCGCTTGCGAGGAAGAGGGGGTAGGTGCGTGCGATGAGGTAGACACCTGCGGTGACCATCGTCGCGGCGTGGATGAGCGCGGAGACCGGGGTTGGGCCTTCCATCGCGTCGGGGAGCCAGACATAGAGGGGGAACTGTGCGGACTTACCGAACGCACCGATCATGAGCAGGAGCGGGATCCACTGAGCGATCGCTGGGATCGCGGAGAAGTCGCCTACCTTCGCGGACGCGAGGTAGCTCTGCAGGGTCGGATCGTTGAAGAGCACGGCGTACTCGAGGGTCCCGAAGTGGACGAAGATGAGGTAGATGCCGAGCGCGAGTCCGAGGTCACCGATGCGGTTGACGATGAACGCTTTCTTTGCCGCCGCGACGGCTTCTGGTTTCTTGTAGAAGTATCCGATGAGCAGGTATGAACACAAGCCCACGCCTTCCCATCCGAGGTAGAGCATGAGGAAGTTGTCTCCCATGACGAGGCACGCCATGGAGAAGACGAAGAGACCGAAGGCGCCGAAGAATCGGCAGTAGCTGGTCCCGATGTCGTGGGACATGTATTCGGATGCGTAGAGCGCGATGCACGTCGCGAGTCCGGTGACGAAGAGCATCCAGTAGATGGTGAGGGTGTCGATGTAGAACGAGAAGTTGGCGATCATCGACTTCTCGCCGAAATGGACCTGGATCCAGTCGAAGGCGTGGACGGTGTAGGGGGTGCCGTCGAAGGAGAGGTACATCGCTACGGTGCAGAGGAATGCGATTCCGGCGCCGACGACGGTGGTCCATGCGGGGAGTTTGGATTTGTTCCCGATCATCGCGTAGATACCGCAGAGGATCGTGGTGATCATGGGCAGCGCGACGATGAGGAGGATCCAGCTCGGACCGGTTGCGACTTCGCTCTTTGCTGGTGCGTGGGCACCTCCGGCGTGTGCGTCGGGCGCGAGTGCGAGCATGCTGGAAAGGAGTGTTGTATTGATCACCCGTTGAGTTCCTTCCAGGACTGGGACGACAGGGATTCACGATGACGGAACAGCAAGACGACGAGGGCGAGGGCCATCGCTGCTTCAGCAGCGGCAACACAGAGAACGAATATCACGAAGGTCTGTCCATCGGCGCCGAGATGGTGACGACCGAATGCGATGAGTGCGAGTCCGGCGCCTTGGAACATCAGCTCGGTGCAGAGGAACATGATGATCATGTTCTTGCGTGTGAGGAATCCGATGAGTCCCATGACGAACATCGCGGCGGACACGAAGAGATAGTGCGCCAAAGTGATGGTTGGGACAGCTTCGGGGAACGCGAGCTGCGCGAGACTGGTCGATAGGATCGAATCCATTTATGCGTCCCCCATCTTCATGTTCTCTCCAAGCTTTCTGGACTGGGCGGCTTTGAGGTCGTCTTCGAGTTCGATGTGCTTGCGTGCGAGCACGGTCGCTCCGAGCATGGCCATGAGCAGGATGACACCCGCAATCTCGATGGTCATTGGGTGATCGTGCATGAGGTTGTATCCCAGACGATCGAGGTTTCCCGCTGTTAAGGTTTCGGGCCATTGATCAGGTCCGAGTGTGCGTGTGGTGCCGAGATCGGTGTTTTCGAGGGTGATTGTGCGTGCGACGACGTCGATCGCGGCGGTGCCGTCTTCGTTGCGTGCGAGGCGTTCGCCCACAGCAAGGATGTCGGCGCGATCGAGCAGACGCTCGACCTTGCTCGGGAGATTGACGAGCACGGAGTCTTGCGCGAGCGTTTGGTCAGGTGGTGCTGGGAGATCTCCGAGTCCTCGGAACATGGCTGTAGTAAGGATTGCGAGGAGGACGAATCCAATGCCGCAGGAGATGACTGGTTCGCGTGCGACGGCGTCGGTCTCGTCGATGAACTCTTCAGCGGCGGAGGACGGTGCTTGCGTCGCGAGCATGATGACGAAGAGGTAGGTGATGAGGATCGCGCCGGCGTAGATGATGACGAGGGCGAAGGCCATGAACTCGGCGGAGAGCAGGAGGTACATGCCGCAGGAGGCGATGATGGTGAGGATGAAGTAGAGCGCCGAGTAGACGGGACGCGGGTGCGTGATCATGCGTGCTGCGGATCCGAGTCCGAGGATCGCGAAGGGGTAAAAGAAGTAGTTGGGGAGTGGTTGTCCGGATTCGGTCGCGTTGAGTCCGAGGATGAGGATCGCAAATCCGACTGCAGCGGCAAGAACAATCCCTCCTGTGATCGCGGCGACTTTGTTGCGTCGCGGAAGTGCGGCGGCGATGCCGATCGCGCCTGTTGCGCAGATTAGGTAGAGGACGATTGGGTTGATGATTGAATCCACCGCGTTATTCCTCGTGGTTGTATCTCGGAGGTGAGGACCGGCCTGTGAATGATGCCACGCGGCAGATAGAAGACCCTCCGGTACGGGTTTCCCATCGCGCGCAGGCAGAGCGGCTTCATTGCTCAACCGATATACCTGCGCTGTGACCCTCAGGATAGTTCGATAGGGGGCATCCTTCAACTCTCAGAGGGGTCTTGGGGCGTGTTTGGGGTGGTTTGTTTGTTCAACAATCACATCGACACATTTGAGTGGAAATCAATGAGCGGACACATTGCGCTGGTGATTGGAGATCACTCTTCGGATGAGGGTGATAGGATGGGCAATGGCACAGATGCAAACAATGATGCAGGCGGCACAGCCTGACAAGAAAGTACATGTCCCGAATCTGCCCACGATGGCACGCGTCGGACTCGCGATCGTGTTTGTGGGGTTGTTGTCGCGTGGTTT
>WUAJ01000268.1 GCA_009827215.1 Phycisphaeraceae bacterium | reverse complement strand
TCTTCCGATCTATGTTGTCGACTGGGACGAGTGCATTATCTCCCATATCGATCGCGCTTGATCCCGCTTGGAGTTTGTAATCCATGTTCATCGGATCGGTGAACATTGGGTCGGCGCTAGTGGATCCTGTGCCGACGAAGAGGGAGTCCGTCCAGCCTTGAATCACGGAGTTGTTCATCGCGTGTCCTGATCCGACACCGCTCTCAGAGTATTGATTTCGCTCATCGCTGACTCCTCCTGCGGAGTTCCCCCAGAGGATGGTGTTGGTCAGGGTGACTTGGGATCTTGAGTTGGTGATTCCGCTGGAGCGGTAGTCGAACGAGTTTGGCGAGGAGTTATTGACGATGGTGCAGTTGATGATGTCGATGTCTTCACCAAGTGTGACAGCGAGTCCCCCCCCGCCGTAGATGCCGTTGGAGACATTGTTCGCGATGATGTTGTTGGCAAAGATCGGTTGACCCCCGGCGATGTAGCACCCCGAGGTCCCTTCGTTGTCGCTATTAAACTCGACTCGGTTGTTGATGAACTGATTTTCGACACCAGCAGTGAGTCCGTTGAGTTCGACGCCGCCGACCCAACCATCGTACTCGAAGAATCCATTGGCACCCCAGAACACACCGTCGATCGCAGTGTTATGGTGAATCCAGGAGTTGGTGACGATCGATTTTGTGAAGTTCGTGAGCTGGAGACCGGCGGTTTTGAGTGCGGTGTTGTTCCTGAACTCACAGTTGTTGATAACGACATCTCCACGGAATGCGATCATGCCTCCACCACTGAACATGAATCCGCCGCAGTTGACTTCGAAGTCCGCGTTGCCGCCTTCGATGATGAGCCTGTCGAGGATGATTTGCTCATCCTCGTCGTGCAGGAAGAGGGTGTTGATTGTGTTGTCCTCTCTGTTCATCAGATCGGGTGTGTCGTCCTGATTGAGATCGCCTGACAAGATGGTCGCCGCGGCCCCTGGTACGCGTTCGTCGAGTGAAGCTTCGGTACCGATGAACCCGCCGTAGAGGGAAGTTCCTGAGATCAGGTCAAACCCCTGAGCGCGATGTCCGTTGGTCGCTGGAAGGTATACACCGTCAGCGATCCAGATCTGGTCAATGTCGCCGCTGGCGCGTGCGAGCGTGAACGCGTCTTGGAGGTTCGGGATTGCATTTGCCCAACTGTCCCCTGCGTTTGTACCCGTCGCATTATCATCGACCCTGATGATTGGGAGTTCTGCTTCGTCCGGGACGCCATCGAGGTCGGCATCCAAGCTGGTTCCCATAGCGATGTCACAGGCATCTGGGATGCCGTTCTTGTTGAAGTCTTGATCGAACGCGTCGGGATATCCGTTCCCATCGCAGTCATTGAGCGTCATCGCGGCGATCTCATCGCTATCGAGTTGCCCGTTCGCGTTCATGTCCTTGTCACGATACTTTGCTACGACCGGAGCGGCGAGCGCAAAGGCGCTGGCGCTGTCCGCAGCGAACTCAGAGTCTGCCAGGGTTCCTGTTGGAATCGCGTTGAATGAGACATCTGGGTTCGAGAAGTAGAGTTCGCGTGGAGCGCCTCCGCTCGCCATGATGGTCTGGAAGGATTCATCAGGAGCGACATACCCCTTCGCGAATCTTGAACCACCGTTGGTGCATGGGTTTTCTTCGTAGCCGTGAAGGATGCCCATGTTGTGGCCAACTTCATGTGCAAACGCGGAGACAGGTCCGAGCAAACAGGTGCTCGCGACCACAGAGAACGCGTTCTCAGGAGTGGGGGTGTTTCCCGGACCGACCCCGATGTTTGCGATGCCGCAGACATCGCCCGCGTTGATGACGAGCATGACAAGGTCCGCTTTGTATTGGTCGCGCATCGGATGGACTTCATCGAGCACGCCGTCGCTTGGATCGCGGAGGTCTCCGAGTTGGGTACCCATTGAACCGGACTCAGTAAACGCGATCTCTTCCATGTGCGCGATGTTGAATGTCGTTCCGATCAGCGAGTTGCTCGTTGCGAGGTTGAGTTCGTCCAGCGCCATGTTGATCTTGGATTCGATCCCGGCTTGTCCACCGTTGGCGCTCGCCGCGGCGGGGGTGTAGACCACGAGGATGTCGATCGACGATCCATCTTCGAGTGATCCGATCCCACGATTGAGCGTGCGTGCGATCGGTTGTGCACGATCCATCGGTCGGACATAGTTGAGTGGATCGGGGACACGCTGGGCGCACTCCATTCCGCATTGAAAGCCTTCGTCGTGAGCGAGTGCTGTGGTGGAGGTGGCCGCGATGGCGATGCTTGTGATGGCGAATATGTTGTAATTCATCGGATGACCCTTGTGAGATGCTTGTTTTGGTGATGGGGGCTTAAACAGGATGACGAAATCCTGTTTTGTTTGGTACTCCCCATAGAACACAGCGTTGAATAAGCGTCTGGCGCGCGGACGAATCGTCAAAAAAATCCCAAAAACCAAGTTTGAGTGCTTTAGAAGGGGTTCTTTCTGTACAATCACGCTTGATGTGCGATCGCTCTGAGCTTCAAACTCATGCAACTCGGTTACTTACGGGATTCGTGAGCCGCGATCAGCCCGGCTTTGAAGAGCTCTCGATGATTCTCTATGACGAGCTTCGCGAACTGGCGCATCAGATGATGTCACAGGAGCGTGCGAACCACACGCTTCAGCCTACGGCTTTGGTGAATGAAGCGTTCATGCGGCTCATCAACGCTGAGAACTTGGACATCAACTCGAAGGATCATTTCTATGCACTCGCGTCCCAGACGATGCGTCGTGTATTGATTGACTCGGCACGAGCGGGGCAGCGACTCAAGCGCGGCGGTGATAATCAGCGAGTGCCATTAACAGTCGCGGATCCCGAGTCGAAAGGTGTGCTTGAGCCTGATGAACTGATCGCGATCGATGAAGCGCTCGAGCGGCTTCGTGTGCTCGATGAACGCAAAGCGAAGATCATTGAGCTGCGATTCTTCGGAGGACTCGACGAAGAGTCCGCGGCACGCATTCTTGGTATCTCACGATCCACGGCGTCGAGTGATTGGCGTTTCGCGCGTGCATGGTTGCTCAATGAACTTTCGGATCAAGAGTCCAGGAGCGATCATGGCGAGC
>WUAJ01000267.1 GCA_009827215.1 Phycisphaeraceae bacterium | reverse complement strand
GTACGCACTCCCGATCCGCTCGCGATCCTCCATCATCGAGATCAATGCGCGCGTGGAGTTTGCGACACTGATCGGATTGGACGCGATGGATGCGGAAACACCTTGGAGCGTCTGGACTGACCACTCGACCCATCGATCCTCGCTCGCGATCCCGATCATCCGTGCGTAGTTGAGCGCCATCATCCCGACCCCTGATGGAGTCGCGCCGTCGTGCAGCGATCGCGGACGGATGAAGAGGTCCGCGCGATCCGCTCTGGTATCGTGGAACACGCCTGGTGTAGATTCAAACAGCTCGCGAGTCGTGATGAACAACTGCTCGATATCTGTCCAGAGTGAATCATCATTATCCGCAACGGCGAGATCGATCATCGCGGACAACAGCATCGCGTGATCCTCCAATCCCGCGGCGATCTCGCTCTTATGCGCCCTCCATGAACGCGCCAGATCGCCATCGGGAGAGCGCAGTGTCTTGAGCATGAACGCGACCGCATGACGCGCCGCTTCAATGAACGACCGCTCGTTGAGCACAACACCTGCACGGACCAGTCCCGAGACGAGCATCGCGTTCCAGCTGCAAACCACCTTGTCATCCGTTCCCGGCTGATCTCGCTTGCGGCGTGCTTCATACAACGCATCGTTGATACGATCGAGCCGATCAAGAAAGGATTCATTCGACATCCCAACATCCGCGGCCACCAGTTCAGGACGCTTATCCAATCGCAGCACATTGCTCGCGGGTTCGTTGGGATGATGCGGATCTTTGAAGTTGGTCCCGGCATCTAAGCCGTAGACACGAATCGCAAACTCCGCATCATCCGAATCGAGCACTGCTGAAATCTGCTCTTTGTTCCACAAGTAGTTCTGCCCCTCGCGATGATTCACTTCCGCGTCTTGAGCGCTGTAGAAACCAGTCGTTCCGGGATCGCTGCTCGGATCACGCATCTCGCGGAGTACATACTCCGCGGTTTTTCGTGCGATGCGTCCATAGAACTCATCGCCGTACACCTCCGCGGCTCGCGCGTACAGGTGCAACAACTGTCCGTTGTCATACAACATCTTCTCGAAGTGTGGCACCAACCAGAACTCATCGACGCTGTAACGATGGAATCCACCACCAACCTGATCGAAGATGCCCCCGATCCCCATCCGATCGAGCGTCAGCTTCACGCTCTGATCGATCGCGGCTTTCGTGTCCGCATCCACGATCGAACGAGCATCGAGCAGCAGTTCCATGAATACGGGTTGCGGGAACTTGGGCGCCCCTCCGAATCCGCCGTTGATCCGATCGAACATGCGGAGCAATCCACTCACCGATGCTTGGATGTGCTTTGCGCCGACCTGCACAGGTTGCTGCTGTGTGCTGACCTGCTCCGCGACGGCTGCAGCGAGTGCGACGCTCTGTTCGAGGACCTCGTCTCGTTTGTCCTTGTATGCGCTCGCGAGCGACTGAAGCACTTGTGGAAACGAAGGGCGGTTGTACATCGGTTCGGGAGGGAAGTAAGTCCCGCACCAGAACGGTTTGCGCTTCTGAGGTTCGAGGAACACCGACATGGGCCAACCGCCTGAGCCAGTCATGATGGTCGTCGCGGCCATGTACAGCTCATCGATTTCTGGATGCTCTTCGCGATCGAGTTTGATGCACACGAAATGCTCGTTCATGATCTTCGCGATCGCTTCGCTCTCGAACGATTCGCGCTCCATCACATGACACCAATAGCATGTCGAGTATCCGATCGACAAGAACACAGGCACATCACGCTCACGCGCTTCAGCGAACGCTTCGTCGGACCACAAACGCCAATTCACAGGATTGTGCGCGTGCTGGAGCAGATACGGCGAAGTCGCATTGATCAACTCGTTCGTGTGCTTTGGATCAGATGTCGTCGCTTGTGTTTCCATTGTGAAGAGTCTAGGACTCAACCGATCGTCCATGATCACAGATCGACACGATCAATCTCTCTGAATAGAGCAGTCACAGCGGTGTGTCCATGCTGGAATACTTCATTCCCAACAGGTCCGATTTCTCCGGCCGCGAAAAATCCAGCGAGTGGGATCCCTCGATCTGTTGGGTTGAGCTCTCGTCCGGCTTTCGCGAGCTTTGGACCCTCTACGGGGAGTTCAAACGCATGACGGATGGCTCGTGCATCGTGCGCTGACTCACCAAAGAAGTCTTGCGTGCGCCCAGTGCACGACACAACCAGCGCTCCTTTGGGTCGATCGTAGAGTTGCTGAACATCAAGCAGCAGTGAAAGGTCTTCATCCGCCGTCTGTGCGTCGTGCAGATGCGGCTGGATGGTCTGTCCGGCGCTGACAAGATCCGCGATCGCGAGGGCGCCGGATTCTTCATCGCCGCCGAGGATGTTGCGGATGAGGAAGTCCCCTCGTCCAAAACGTGATTTGTGCTCGTTGATAACGCGTCCGATGAGCAGCCCTTCTTCGAGGAGTTCACGATCGACTTCGTTGATCCCTTGGAGCGATTCGCGGATCGCATCGATCGCAGGCTTACCGCCGAGCTCAAGAATCAGATTCCCGCGTGCTTTGGTGACCACCATCGGCTGACCAATGGGACGACATCCCTGCGAGACGATCGTGTCGACCTGGATATCACCAGAGAGCGTAATCCCCATCGCGCCATGATTACTGAGCTTGCCGTCGATGAAGAGCGTGTTGCCACCTGGGACTACTCCACCGGACGCCATGCCCCCTAACACTGTGCCGACACGCTGGACGGCTCCGCTTGGATCTGTGTACTCATCCCTCGCAGCAGATAATGCGGGAACAAGATTCACCAGAGGCACGGAGAATGGATCGGCGAAGAAGAATGACGCCGCCATTTGATCATTGGCCCCGATGGTCTCACTGATCTTCGAAGCACGCTCAGCGGGATCCATCGGACCCCATGTCGCGTCAAGCGTGTATGGATGTAGATCCACTCCCGGCAGATTCATCGCGAGCAATGAAATGCCAGGACCCTCGACGACTTCAGTGTCGTTGCACATGATCCCCGCCGCGGACACCAGCAAGAGATGTTTCGGAGTGAGTGAGTCTCGAATAGCGTCAGCAATCATCCCGACGCGCTGCGCATAGCTCGATGTCACAAACCCAATAACGAGGTCTGCTGGAGTCCGGATGAACTGCTTTGTTCTTTCCGATGCATCAAGAGCCGCGC
>WUAJ01000266.1 GCA_009827215.1 Phycisphaeraceae bacterium | reverse complement strand
GTTGGCAACTCGTGCGTACGCAGTCGATGCCTGCGCCCAAGGCCCTGGCGCGACGACTCGTCCAGGATGAAGCGGGAACGGGGCCGCGAGGTGATGAACAGGCAGCTCACGCAGGTCGTTGATGCTCCGTCCGATCGGGTTCTGGTTGAGCTTCTGTGCGATGAGCTCGATGCTATCCGTGCCATCACCTCCCGCGTAGGTCTGCAGACTCGCGGTGAAGGTGGACTTGGTGAACAGATCGATGATGTCATCCGCAAAGTTGGTCGGGTTGTTGCTGTAGGACAGATCAATCCCCGTCCGATCGCGGTACGCAACGATCCCGTCCACGAGCGCCGCGAGGTCGTCGCGGAACAGGTCATCCGCCATCCCCCAAAGCTGCTGCTCGATTCGGCTCAGCTGCGCCTGCTGCGACATGATCTCGTTCTGCAGCGCGATGACATCGAGGTTTAGATCAAAGATCGAACTGCCGAGCTCGTTGAATCCGACCGCGATCGCGCTGTAGATCTCGCTGAGCTGGAGCTCGATCCGATCGAACCGTTGGTTCATCTGCACGCGGACATCTTCGAGCTGGTCACGCATTTCGACGAGCTGATCAAAGATCTGTTCTTCCGCGCTCGGGACTGAGGATCCCCCAAAGGTCTCTCCGAGCTCGATCGAGCTGAGGACCACATCGGCGAGTCCCGAGATCGCGTCGGTTGGACTGCCGGTCGCGATCCCGATCGCGAAGGTCGCTGCGCCGCTGGCGTACTGGACTCCCGCTGTGATGCCCGCGATGGTGTTGTTGGTCTGGAGCTGCGTGCCACCAAAGGACTGCGCTTGGGTCGCGAGTGCTTGGATCGACGGATCGGCACTCTGGAGCAGGATCATCGCATTGGCATCGATAATCGCGCGGTACTGAGCGACCTCAGCGAGGCGTGCTCGATATTCCTCAACAAGCCGATCCATCTCCGTCGGATCGTCGGCATCGAGGATGTCCTGATAGATCGATTCCTCCATGCTCAGCACACTGTTGAGCTCATCGATCCGCTCTTGTGTTTCCAGCGCGATGTCCGCGAAGGAGTTGTTCAGGTCCGCCCACGCTGTGGACGATTCGATGGGTTGATCCAATAGCTGTGTGTATGCGATGTAATCCGTAGGGAGGGCTGCGTCGAGCGTCATTTCAATCGAGTCGAACCGCTCGTCGTCGATCCCATCGGGGTTGGGCTCGTAGCCCTGACTCTCAAGGTACGACTGGAGCACGGATGCGATGTGCGTGTTAGCGTTGCCGTCAAGATCGAACCCGCCGAATCCCACCATGAGGATGTTGAGCCACTCTTCGCGATTGGCAAAGTCCGCAACGCGAGCACGCTCGTACGCCGATACGCGATCGAGTAGCGTGTCGTAGGACTCGATATCGGGAACCTCAAGACCCAGCAGTTGCTCGATGCGTTTGCCCACGCGTGTATCCGTGCCCTCGAGTCCCAGAGTCGTGGACAACGGCGAGCTGTACCGCATCGCGGGAATCAGGTTGGTCGAACGCTGAAGATCAGGATCGCCGGGAGCGAACTCAGACAGTGTTTGGTCAAACGCATTCACAAATATTGTGAGCTGTGATGAGTCAGCCATCGGATTCTGGGATGCGTACGCCATGAGTCCCGCGACCACGACGACGGCTCTGGGGTTCTGGTCGAGCGCGTAGTCATATCGGACGTACTGGCTCGAGCGCACGGCTTGTGCAAACGCCTGATAGGACGCCTCGTCGTGGACCTGGAAATCAGTATTGACCGGAGCGGCGTAGCTGGTGCCTGCGGCGAGCATCATACTGATCGCGGAAATGCGTTGGAGTTTCATAGTGGTGCCTCTCGTGTTCGGAGTGATGGTTGATCGAGGTCCGGTAGCGGTACCGGGCCACTCTCGAACACGCAAACCGAGGCGGTGTTCTGCACTATTTTGATGAAAAAACTTTGAGAATCCATTAGAGTGCTCTCAAAGGACCACGCCGAGACATGCCCAGCCCCCCTGAAAACACAGGTCAGACGGAGCAAAACCAGGATTATGACCTGATGTATGCTCAGCTATTGGGAATGGCGCGGTCTCGCTTTGCTGGACAATCCCCTTCCCACACGCTCCAGCCCACGGCCCTCGTCCACGAGGCGTATCTCAAACTCGCCGCGACCAAAGGAAACGATCCCAAAGATCAGCATCACCTCCTCGCGATCGCGTCGCACGCCATGCGTCAGGTCCTCGTCGATCACGCTCGAAAGAAAAACGCGATCAAGCGCGGTGGGGGAGATGACGGCGCCAGAGTCACGCTCTCAGATGTCGGGAGCGACGGGAAGGAATGGGATGTCCTCGAACTCCACGATACGATCGAGCATCTCGCAAAGCTCGACCCAAGACAGGCGCAGATCATCGAGCTTCGGTTCTTCGGCGGACTGACAGTCGAGCAGACGGCAGAGGTGCTGGGGTTGAGCGAACGAGCTGTGTATCTGGACTGGAAGATGGCGCGTGCGTGGATTATGAGTCAGTACGGGATCGACGACGATGGATGAAACCCGATACCAAGAGGTCCGCGCGGTCTTTCACGAGGTCTGCGAACTGTCCGGTGATGAGTACGAGTCGCGCCTGAGTCAACTCTGCGGCGACGATACCCAACTCCGCGAATCTGTGCAGGTTCTCGTCGATGCTGCTAGTCAATCTGATCCCAAACAGCTCGATCCCGAAACATTCAACAGGTCGCAGACGCTCCCTGAGATCGAGGGGTTCCGCATCGTCCAACTGCTCGGCGAGGGTGGGATGGGGACGGTATACGAAGCCGAGCAGTTCCAGCCGGCGCGTCGTGTCGCGCTCAAGGTGCTGCGGATGGGGTACTCATCGCAGAAGATGGTCCGGCGATTCCAGCGCGAAGCCGAGGTGCTGGCGCGTCTCAAGCACAATGGGATCGCGCAGATTTACGAAGTCAGTTTCGACAACGAGACCGGCGTCCCGTACATCGCGATGGAACTCGTGGAGGGACCGACGCTTTCAAAGTACATTCAGGACAAGCTGCCCTCGATCGCAGAGCGGATTCAGTTTGCGATCTCGATCTGCGATGCGATCGAGCACGCGCATCAGCGTGGTGTGATCCATCGGGACATCAAGCCCTCAAA
>WUAJ01000265.1 GCA_009827215.1 Phycisphaeraceae bacterium | reverse complement strand
CCCATACTCACCATTGAGCCACCGCCGCAAATCAGCCCCTTCGAGCGCCCCGCCACTCATATCGGAAACCGACACGCTCGGATCAAGCTCAACGATCTCGCCATCAACGACCCCCATCCCAATCGCGCGGAGCTTCCGCTGTGTCGCCATGGAGTACGCAGCATCTTCGGACCACTCAGGAACACGATCCGCTTCGACAGGTATGACCGATCCACTGAGCAACGCACGATCAAACGAATCCGGCGAGAACCCAACACTCACAATCGTCGGTCCAGCGAACCACGCACCAGCGATACTCAGCAGCAATACACCACACACCATTGCCAGATGTTGCCCTGTCCGCATCCGCAATCGTGTTGACAACGGCACCAACTGCCAAACATGCGCCCCAAACAACACACCGATCGGGAGCACAAACATCCCTACCAAGAACGGTCCAAGTGCATCAGCAACAAATGGCGCTACCACCATTGCCGCAACAAACCCAAGCACCACTGAAGGCAGACTCGCCATCAATTCAACTGTGGGTTTCACAACTTTCCGAACACGCTTGGACAAGAACTCACTGGAGTACAACGCCGCAAATACCGCGACCGGAATCGCAAACAGCATCGCGAACACCGTCGCCTTGAGCGTACCGAAAATCAAAGGCATGATGCTCAGCTTCACCTCAGACGAATCATCACCAGACGAAGACTGATACACAAACTCAGGTTCCGCAAGCCCCTCATACGCAACGCGCCCGAACAACGCTTTGATACTGAACTCCGGATACCCCGCTTCGTACCGTAGCAGCTCGTACGCACCATCCCCCGCAATGAGCACCGCATCGTTCTTCGGACCGATCGTGATCGCGCCAGCACGCTCAACTTCACTGACTTCGCGCACCACAGTCTTTTCACTCGTGAGGTGACGCAGCATTACCACCCCATCGTCATACAGCACACCGATCGTCCGATCTCTCCCACTCGGAGTCAGATCAACAATCGCCGTGCCGCTCCGACCGAACTTGTGCGATCGCACAAGCATCCGCCCATCCCCAAAACGATCCTGCTGATCGAGCGACACATGCCATGACTGAACCTTGCCGTTGGTATCCCCAACAAGGACCGTCTGCCCGCCCAACACCATCTCGACGACCGAGACGAGATGTTTCCCATTGAGCATCTCGACACGCTCACGCATGAGGAATCCATCATCCCCCCGAGCGTATCGATCCATCCCGCCGTCTCTGAATACAACGAAGACCTGATCCCCATCCGCCGTGATCTTGAGTGCGAGCGGATCTTCATCCCCGTCGAGCTCAAATGAGGTTTCTTTCAGCCGAGTCCGCGCCTTTCCGCCACCCAATGGCCGGATCGTCCGCACGCTACTCACCACAACCGTTCCATCTTCACGCAACGCCGCGAGTGTCGTCTTCCCTGTCGGATCAATCTGATAATCCACCAGTTCGACAGCACCGCTCCCCGCTTTGAGCTTTAATGGGTCCCCGAATGCTTCCTCAACCAGCACACGACGGAAGCGACCATCTGCTAGTTCTTCGCTGTATCCAACCCCTTCATCTGAGTCTTCACTCAACAAACGAGTCTTAAACTCAACCGATCCAAGCCGAACCGTCCCGTCAGCATACCCACGCGCAATCAACTCGCCGTTGAGTGCCGTCGATTCACAACGCAGCTCAGTCGCTTCGCTCTCTTCCCCCAGAACCCCAAGGACTCCCCCATCCTCCATATCCACCAACACAGCTCGTTCACCACGCGTCATAACCGCGGCTCGTGCATACGGATCAAGATAGATCGCCGCAGGAACATCACCACCTGCTGCAGAACGAATCAGCTTGCCCTCTCCGGTCTCTCCCGATGAGAACAAAGGCAGCACCACCCACAACAGGTAAAGACAGATTCCAAGCACCGCAGCGAGTACCGCAAACCCACCCACAGTCACGACAAACTCGGCCGCCGCGTCGGTTGCATGCAACCGACGCGACGCCCGAGTGCGATTTCTCGCTTCAGTTTCTGATGTCACATCATGACGAGTCACTCAGAAATCATAGTCAATCTTGAGCGCGTCAAGATCCTCACGAGCAATGCTCGCAGGTACTGGGAAGTACCCATCCTTCACCACGATCTCCTGTCCCTGCTGAGAGAACACCAGCTTGATGAACTCAGCACGAAGCGGATCAGTGATCCCAGTCGTAGGGTCTGCATTGACATACATATACAGGAATCGAGCGATCGGGTATTCGCCGGAGTACGCATTTTCTGCGCTCGCTTCAACAGCGTCGTAGCCGTCGTACGAGATCGAGAGAGCTTTCACGCCAGCTGTCTTGTATCCGATGCCTGAGTAACCCATGCCGTAGAGGTCAGTGGTCACAGCCTGAACAACCGCCGATGAGCCGGGTTGCTCTCTGACAGTCGCCTTGTAATCGTTGCCCTGGAGCGCAACCTTCTTGAAGTACCCGTAAGTACCCGAAGCCGAGTTCCGGCCATACAGATTCACCGGACGAGATTTGAAGTTCGGATCCTCAACACCAAGGTCGCCCCATGTCAAATCGGTGTCCGCAACGGAAAACACGCGAGTAATGTCCTCAATGCTGATCTCGTCGAGTGGGCAGTCCTTGTGGACATACACAGCGAGGCAGTCAATCCCAGTACGAACCGGAGTTGGTGTGTAGCCGTGTGCTTCTTCGAACTTGTCCATTTCCGCACCCTTCATCGGACGCGACATCGGACCGAAGTGCGATTGCCCCTCGATCAACGCTGGAGGAGCCGTAGATGACCCCTTGCCTTCGACCTCAGTCTGAGTCGCCGGGTAGAACTTTTTAAACTCTTCGCCCCAAAGCGTCATCAGGTTGTTCATCGTGTCCGATCCAATGGACTTGACGCTCCCCGAAACACCGCTGGTGCCTTTGTAGGTAGGAAGCTCCGGATCAACACCGCCGCCCATCATCGTGCCCATCGCCACCAATGGCATCACAGCCATTCCCAGCAGCAAAGAAGCAAACTTCCGCGTTTTCATAGCAACTCTCCGTGTGTGAAGTGGTTCCGAACACGAGTCAATCCCATGCTCTTTACACAACTCTCGCGCGATATGAACACGAAAGCCACCTTGGAGGAATGAAGGTTGTGTTAAGCACACCACACAAATCTACCATACCTTGCTATCAATGGACTTACAGCAAGCGATATTCGACCCATTGAAGGCACATTTCTGCAATTATTCGTCAGATCGGAAGA
>WUAJ01000264.1 GCA_009827215.1 Phycisphaeraceae bacterium | reverse complement strand
CATACTTCGTGATCGGGGGCATAGGGGCGTCGGGGGATGTCTGTACAGTCGCGACATGTGTAGTCTTGCCCGGCATTAGCAATGATCCAATGACGACCGAACCACCAAGCAGCACCGCGAGTCCGAGCAATCCAGCGAACACCACGCCGGCACCAGGGGTGTTCTTGTAGGAGTTGGACTTCCTGCGCACCCCGCTTCGACGCTCTGATGCACGCTGGCGCATTGCTTGTGCGCGAGCGCGAGCATTCTTGAGTTGTTCTTTCGCAGAGGCTCGATCTCCGACTGGAACAACGCTCCGGCGCGATTCCATCTTATCGACCTGCGCGAAGGGCCCCTGCTCACCGATCCCTGCCGAGACGACGAAACCGGACGTGCCCCTGTTTCCACGCTTGGGTTGCTCGGACTTTCCAGTAACGCGGTACTTCCCGGTCCACCATCCGACGAGATCGACCTGCGGCCGCGCGACGCGTTGACCAGCATTCCCAGGCGTTGGAGTCACACGAGGCGGCACCGGAGACGCGGCTCTCGGAGTCTCGGACTGTGCAAACGGAGCGCCGTACGCGGGCATCGGTTCCGGGATCGGATCGGGCTCGACATTGTCCCCGATCTTCACGCTCGGAAGATCCGCTGGTTTGACCTTGAACGGATCCTCAGCGGTCATCACAACACGCAAGTCCGCGAGCATCGCGGTCGCGCTTGGGTAGCGACGGTCGTACTCCGCCATCGCGCGGCGAACGATCCAGCGGAGCGCTTCGGGACAACGCTTAGTGATCTGAGACAAACCAGAGTGAGCCGGGAACGAGTTCTCGACCATTGAGTACAGCACCGCGCCCGCGGCATACACATCAAACTTGCTGCCGTCGATCTCGTTGACCTTCACGCCGCGCAGCGCCTGGCGCACGAGCTCCGGATCGCGGAAGTACTCCGTGCCGTGTGTGGTGAGTGTCATCGCTGAACGCAGCGGAGTGACGAGACCGAAGTCCACGAGGTGGGCTTTCGCGTCGCCGTGCTTGCCGTCGATGATGATGTTGTCGGGTTTGACATCCTTGTGCCACAGACCGGAGCGGTGGTAGGTATCGAGCATCATCAGTAGATCGTCTGCGTACCCGATCGCAAATCCGAGCTGTTTGTCGTCGAGCCCCTCGCGTGGAGAGAGCGAGTGCATGCGCTTGGTGACCGCCGTGAGCGATTCACCTGGGACATACCGCATCACATAGAAGAAGCGATCCGCTGTGAGTTCGTGTTCGAGGACCAGTCCGAGCTTGCGTGCCGCGTCCAGTGCGCGCGATTCACGCACGATCTGAGGCATCGACGAGCCGTCCTTCAATGAGAACACCTTGATGACCACCTGGTCTGCATCAATCCCACGCTTAGTAAACGCAGCTTGCTTGATCTCATTGGGTTCTGCAATATAGAGCTTGCCACCCGAACCACCGCCTTTGAGTGAACCGACGATGGTGTATCCATCAAACGCGCCCACGCGCTTCTTGCTTGGTTTGTCGTTGGTCGGAGCCGCGGCCATTGCTTCGGGGACGCGCTTCTCAACACCTTCAAGAGCGCTCGAGAGTCCGAGCAATCGAGCGGGGTTCCCGATGAACAGTCTGTAGATGCAACGGATCGCGGAGTGGCACTCAAGCGAGAACGCTCCAGCAAGGTGCTTCGAGCGTGACCAGCGTCCGATGACGATCGCGAGCACGACGAGGGGAGCGAACACCGCAGCCGCGATGACGTTCCCGACCAAACGAAGCATGTCCGTGACCGTCGCACCAATGAAGGTGAAGATGTTCTTGAGAATCTTCATGGTCAGCGCGAAGATCGTGCTGAAAAGGAAGACCAACCCCGCGAGCAGAAACGCTCCAGCGAGGATGGCGGCGATGATCCCGACGATTGCGATTACGGGTTGCATGAGTGTGCCCTGTTCTCCCGGGCTCTAGAGCAGGTTCTGCTCGTCGATCGCCCGAAGCTCCATCTGCCGGTGGTAGATGTCCCCGATTGCCTCGTCAAACGCGATATCAGTGGACTTTTCGGCGGGTCCGGCGTCCCCGTCGGGAACACTATTGGGATTCAGCAGCAACCCATTTCGTGATGCTTCATCAAGCTCTTCATTCGTGAACGAATACACCGAAATCACTTCGCGGAGTCGGCTCCGCAGCATATCGCGAACCTTGCTCAGACGACGCGAAACCGTCGGCTCAGACACCCCCACCGCTTCCGCGACCTCTTTGCCGCTCTGACCATCGAGCACACGCATCCGATAGATCGAGAAGTCCATGAAGTCACACTCGGATTCCACCTTACGGATCGCGGCTTCGACCTTCGCTCGGAAAACCGACGCCTCGTATTCCTCATCCACCCCCATCGAAGCGTCCGCCGTCATCCAGCGTTCGTCGAACTCCGCGTTCGCTTTGCCGCCCCCTCGTTTGAGCGCCATTCGCCGATCGATCTCGTCCCCAAGCACATGCTTCGCGATCGCGAGGAGCCAGGTCGAGAAACGAGCGCCACGAGCGGGATCGTAGCGTTCGATCGAGTTGGACAGAGCCGCGAGTGTTTCTTGCGAGAGATCACGAGCCGTCTCGACGCCGATGCGTCCCTTGCCCCATCGCGTGAGCTGGATGCGGATCACAGGACCAAAGGTCTCCCAAAGCTCGAACCAGGCGGCTTCGTCATTGGCGCGGAGCCGAGCAATAAAGCTGGTTGTCATATTCGTGAGCATGAGACCCTTTCCTGCTGACTGGGATCGCTTATTGGGCGGAAGGCTTAGCGGGTTTCACCCACGCCAACACCTGCTCCGTTGGTATAAGCATACCCGGACAGTGCGGGATCGCGTTGCAAAAAACGGATTGCGACCCTCTTTCCAGCTCATCAGCATGGTTTTTTCAGTTTTTCTTCCATGACCTGAAATTCAAGAGTCGTGAATCCCAGTCACTCACTGTCGGGACGTGTTCCCGGCATCCAAGTCAATCACCGGCTCAGACAAGAGCCGATTCCAACACACCGCCGGGATGGTCCGGCACCAAGAGTCTTTAGGAGAATGTCATGGGATGCTGCTTTGGTAAAACAATCGTTCGAGGCGTCGTGATCACCGCCCTGGCCGGCGGCGTACTGGTTGCGGTCGCAGGACCACAACGCGTGGGATACATGTTCCACCAGACCCGTGCGAATGTGATCGGAGTCATCGATAACAACATCGAGGACCCCGTCATGCTGCGTGCTCAGATCAAGAATCTCGAAGCACAATACC
>WUAJ01000263.1 GCA_009827215.1 Phycisphaeraceae bacterium | reverse complement strand
GATGCGCTCGATGCACTCGGAGAACTGACCGGCGAAATCACCCCTGACGATGTTCTCGGGCGTGTCTTTGCGACCTTCTGCGTCGGAAAATGACCTCTTTTATCGGCGCGTCTCGTATTACAAAGCCTGTTCGTGCAAACGAATCTTCAAGACAATCTGAAATCTATCTCAGCTTGCACTGAAGACGCATGCAACGACGACCAATACTCCCGGATCGCGCAAAAAAAGCATGCAAGCATCCATCTGATCAGATCACAAGTCGATCCAGTGACATCACATCGTTCCTGTTCTGGAACGCAGTCACACCCGGCGTGAAGAAAGAACACGCCCAGGAGCACCAATCATGGCACTACGGCTCGGCGACCTCCTCGTTCAATACGGCGTCCTCACTCCCGATCAATGCGATCAAGTCGTACAAGAACAGGAAACCAACCCAAGACCATTCGGACTGCTCGCAGAAGAGATGTTCGGAATCGATCCAGGAGTCATCGAGCACGCGTGGGCCGTGCAGTTCGCGATGATCTCTCCCCGCATCAACCCGTGTTCGATCGAGATCGATGAAGACATCCGTTCAGTGATCACCAGTAGACAAGCCTGGCAGTTTGGATTCATCCCCGTCGAACGGCATAACGACGGGATCGTTTGTGCGACTTCAATCGAGTGTCTCGCACGAGCGCTCCGCTTTGTGGGATGGCGCGTCGAGGAACAATGCTCGTTTGTGATCTGTGACCATCAGTCACTCGAGACTGGTCTTTCGATTCATTATCCGATGGATGGCGTGGATTCCGAAATGATGAACCGTTTCCTGAGCCGACCACCAGCGGCCTGAGTGTCCTGAGTGAAAGAAAAACGGAGCCGACCATAAGATCGGCTCCGTGAACGGCATTGGAATTCTACTCGGGATTGATCAGATCTGATCAATCCCCAAGAGGATCACCGGCGAGTCGCCTTACGGCGAGTTGCCTTCTTCTTGGTGGTCTTCTTAGCTGCTTTTTTGCGAGTGGCTTTCTTTTTAGTAGCCTTCTTGCGTGTTGCTTTCTTCTTCGTAGCCTTCTTCTTAGTGGCCTTCTTCGCGGTCTTCTTGCGTGTAGCCTTCTTCTTGGTAGCTTTCTTGCGAGTGGCTTTCTTCTTCGTAGCCTTCTTCTTAGTAGCTTTCTTCGCGGTCTTCTTGCGAGTAGCTTTCTTCTTGGTCGCTTTCTTGCGAGTGGTCTTCTTCGCAGCCTTCTTACGGGTTGCCTTCTTCTTGGTTGCTTTCTTCTTGGTCGCCTTCTTAGCAGCCTTCTTGCGAGTCGCTTTCTTCTTGGTTGCTTTCTTCCGGGTTGCTTTCTTCGCTACCTTTTTACGGGTCGCTTTTTTGCGAGTCGCTTTTTTACGAGTTGCTTTTTTCTTAGCCATGTCGGCTCTCCGTTTCGAACCCAAATGCTGTGTTGTGGAGCCGAGTGTTCGAGATCGGAACCACATACCGTTATTGACACTTACCAGACTCATCGGAGCCTGAAGGTCGACGACTTGAGTGAACAGCGCCAACAACTCACACTTCACTCAATCAAATCATACAAAAACAATGCGCGCTCTGCGCTTTTTTTCAAGTTTGTCAAACCACGCGTGCTCCCGCGTTATTCACTTCGTGTTCCAACAACACAAAGTTCAACAGTTCCAACACGATGCGCGCGCTGAAGTTTGTTCGGTTCAGTGCTGCAAAACTTTGTTCGCGATCAGCGCATTGGCATCGGAAACCGTGATTCAGATCGTTCAAATTGATCAAACAAACCGTGATTGGCAAAATAACACGAAACCCACCAAGATCGACGCAGTTCGACGCGCATTTGAATGCAATTCGCGAAAGTTCGGGCGCCTGATTTTCTGCTTCATTGGGAATTTGTCCCGTTTGAAGTGAAGAATCACACCGCTGAAACACCAAACGCGTTGATTCACAGAACAGGTGCACGATGACAACAACACACAATCAGATCATGCAAACAACACTCGACAACGGCTTGCGCATCGCCGTGCAACCCATTGAATCGATGCAATCAGTTTCTTTGCGTTTGATGATCCCCTCTGGAGTTATCCACCAAGAAATTTCCCAGTTAGGCATCGCGAGTGTCTGCGCCGAACTTTTACTGCGTGGCACAACATCACGAACTTCACAACAACAAGCAGACGAGTTTGATCTCGCAGGAGCCGTTCGCGACAGTTCCGCAGGATCACGCTCGACAGCAATCTCAATGACCACATTGGGTACACGCTTCGATGAAGCGATCCCGCTCGTTGCGGATATGACGCTCAACGCATCGATGAATGACGCAGCATTCGAGGCATCGCGTGTGATGGCGCAGCATGCGCTTGCTTCGCTCGCAGATGACCCGCAACAACGAGCCGTTCTCGCGGCGCGTGCTCGTCACCTCCCCGATCCATACAACCGCAACACCTACGGAACTGAATCCACCCTCAAATCCCTGACCGCAGACGCGACGCGTGATTGGTGGAATCTTCACAACAAACCAAGCGGTGCAATCATCGGAATCGCTGGATCCATCGATCCGGATGAAGCGGTTAAGAGTATTGAAGAACACTTCAGTCAATGGAGCGGATCAGTGCCATCGCCTGTAGTTTCTTCAGTTACTGCTCGTGGATATGCCCACGAGTCCGATGACACCAATCAAGTCCAAGTCATCATCGTCAATGATGCACCTCAAGCAGGCCATGAAGATGAGATGAAAGAGCAACTCGCTGTGAGCGTGCTGTCCGGAGGGATGTCAGGACGACTATTCACCGAAGTTCGCGAGAAGCGAGGACTGTGCTATTCCGTATCCGCGAGCTATCGCGCCGAGCGTGAGCATGGACTGGTCACAAGCTATGTCGGGACCACCCCTGAGCGTGCGCAGGAATCACTCGATGTCCTCCACGAACAACTCGAAGCGCTCAAAGCTGGTGATGTTACTCAACAGGAGTTTGATCGCGCCAAAATCGGACTGAAGAGCCGAGTGATCTTTAGTGGAGAGTCCACTGGAGCACGCTCGGCAGCACTCGTCGCGGACATCATGAAAAGAGACAATCCACGAACACTCGATCAGATCATCCAACAGATCGATGCAGTGGGTCTGGATGATTTCAATGACTACCTCCGCCGACGAGAACTTGGGACGCTCACGATCCAAACGCTCGGCCCAACCGAGCTCACGCCGCCCGCGTAGTTCAAATCTTGCGAATCCATCACACAGTCATGTCAAATCGGCCAGATGGTC
>WUAJ01000262.1 GCA_009827215.1 Phycisphaeraceae bacterium | reverse complement strand
TGCACAAACCACCGCGAAGATGGTCATCGCTTCTGCGGAGCGGTTCACGGCGGTGCGCCAGTTCTGCTTGAGCAGACAGAGGATCGCGGAGATGAGTGTTCCCGCGTGACCGATACCGATCCAGAACACGAAGTTGGTGATGTCCCATGCCCAATCGACCTGGTTATTGAGACCCCAGACTCCGACGCCGGTGATGATCAGGTAGAGGATCATGCCGGTCCCGAGTGCGGCGATGGACGAGGTGATGGTCAGTGCGGCGAGCCAGGGCTTGGGCATTTTGGCTTCGGCGTATCCACAGACGATGTTGGTGACATCCTCGAAGGAGCGATCGCCGAGCACGCAGGGAGCGCGTTTGCCTGGATCTTCGGAGAGGGTTCCGTCGTCGCTTGATCCTGGAAGGATCGGGTTTTTACGAGCGACGGGCTGCTCGCCTGGCTGGAGCCCGTGCATTCTGCGGGCCATGGATTCGTCTGGATGGATTGCACTCATGTTTGAGTTCTCTCCGCAGTCTGAGCTGCTTGGTGTGCGGCTTGGTTAGCTGATGACCTTGAGGCTCAGTGAGTAGCCTTGATCGAGGTACTGTTTGACTGAATCGGTGAACACGGACGAATGTGATTCGCCGTGGGTGTCTGTGCTTTCAGAATGATTTGTTCCGTGGTCTGCTCCGTGGTCATCGCCATGGCTCTCGCCGTGACCTCCTCCATGACCAGAGTGATCCAGTGGATCATGATCATCAAAGACTCTGATCGCGGGATTCGGGTTGCGGACACGCATCATGTGTGTCGTGCGTGGACGAGTGTTGAGGTACCCGAGCAGTGCGTAGGTACGCTGCGAGTCGCGTTCCTTCGCGACGCGTGAGCTTGGATCAAGGATGTCACCAAAGGCGATCGCGTCGGTTGGACACGCCTGCTGACATGCAGTCTGGAAGAATCCATCAGGGATCGGTCCGACCTGATCCTTGTCCTTCCAGATGCCCTGGATCTTGACTTCCTGACGCGCTTGGTTCACGCGCTGGATGCAGTAGGTACACTTCTCTATCACACCACGGCTGCGGATCGTGACATCTGGATTGAACTTCATCTTGCTGATCTCGTCGAGCTTCTTACGAAGACGAGGCGGGATCAGGTTCTGGTTGAATGTCTTATCTTGACCGATGGTTTCATCGAATTTTTCAGCACCGGCTTTGGTGGTGTAGTTCGGATCCAGACCGCCGTTGAGCTTCGCCGGAGCGTAATCGAAGAAGTTGAATCGACGAACCTTGTACGGACAGTTGTTCGCACAGTAGCGTGTGCCGATGCATCGGTTGTACGCGATGTCGTTGGTGCCTTCTTTGCCGTGGGTCGTCGCATTCACAGGGCACACGGTTTCACATGGCGCGTTCTCACAGTGGACACACGCAACCGGTTGGTTGAAGATCTCGTCTGGGTTGTTGAGGTCATCTCCGGTGAAGTAGCGATCGACACGGATCCATGCCATCTCGCGGCCCTTGGCGACCTCGGACTTCCCGACGACTGGGATGTTGTTCTCGCTCTGACACGCGACGGTACAGGTGACACACCCTGTGCAGGAGTTCATGTCGATGGACATGCCCCACTGTGGGTTCTTGGAGAACTGTGATCCCGGCGCCGCGTCCGCTTTGGACTCGTTCTGTGGGTTGTCGTAGATAGAAATATTTGGTGGTGTGTGCGAAAGCTCACCCATCTGTTCCGCGACATTGAGCGAAGCGGTGGTGTTGCCGTAGATCTTGTCGGGGACTTCTTTGTTCCCCTTCTTCGCATGCTTGTCGAACCAGTTCTTGTCCATGGCGCGGACGATGGTGTCGCGACCCTCCATGGACCAGTGGTTCTGTGTCGAAGCGATGGTGTAGGTGCCTTTCGCTTTCTTGATGGTTGCGCCTGCGGCGATCATCCCTGCTGGGGATTTGATCTTGTAGGAGTTGAATCCGACCTTGTTTCCTACTGAGCCTGCAATCTCACGCCCGTATCCGACTTTGATCGCAACGGTGTTGTCCGCCATCCCTGGGAGGATCCAAGCGGGCATGTCGATGGACTGATCATCGAGGGTGATGGTGACCATCTGCGCCTGAGGCATCTGAGATTTGGTGTACGGATTGAACTCGTCGAGGTGCGTGTGCTCTGGAAGGACTCCGAGCGCCTTGGCGGTCTTTGGGCTCATCAAGAGCGGGTTGTCCCAGACGACGGAGGTGCCGTATTCAGGGAGTTCTTGGAGCCAGCCGTTGTTTGCGGATTGACCGATGTTGTAGCGATCAGTGTAAAACATCACATCGAGATGTGACTGACCAGGTGCTTTTTTGCCGCCTTGACGAGCGATCGCTTTGACGAGGTTTTCTTTGTTGAAGTTCGGCTTCGCTTTCGCAATGACCGCATTGCTTCCCACGCCGTCGTGGAGCATCGACTTCCATACTTTGTCAATTTCTCCAGATCCGATGTTCATGATCTCTCGGATGGAGTCTTTGACGATGGTGTAGCCGTCTGGTTTCTCGCCTGGAGTTCCGACGCGGATCAGATTCGAGATGAACTCGATATCTGAGCGTGCAGGATCGTAGAGCGGGGCGATCATCGGCTGTGTGACTGAGATCTGCCCATCGATGGTTTGCGCGGATCCCCAGCTCTCGAGGAAGTGCGTGCCGTTGAGTGACCAATCCGACGCTTCAGCGGTTTCAGACTGACCGACTGAGAGCGTGATGGTGTTCTTCGCTTTGGAGAATGCGTCACCAAAGTTCATCGCGCCGGGTGCATCAAAGACTGGGTTGGAGTTGACACAGACAAGCGTGTCGACATTGCCCTGATTGAGCAGTGCTGTCATACGCGCCATGGTGCGAACGGAATCCACCGCTTCCTGAGGCGACTTGATAAAGAACTCAACCGAACCATTGTCGTGGGCGCCAAGTGTCTCGTTGATGAGCTGGCACATTGCCCATGCTTCTGGAGAGATTCCGTCGGAAGGAAGCACGACTGCGTGATCGCGATGCTCGTAGAGATCGTCAGCGATCGCTTGGATGTCCGCGGCGGACATTCCGGCGACTTCGACATCCGGCATGTAGTTGCCGAGTCCAGCAACTTTGAGTTGAACGGCTTTCGCGAGCGCGATGGTGAAGTTGTGGATCTGCGATGGCGCGAGACGGAATCGATGATCCGCGAGC
>WUAJ01000261.1 GCA_009827215.1 Phycisphaeraceae bacterium | reverse complement strand
GGTCGTAAACGCACCGACTCCCGCGGCTCCGGACGCGCGCGCGAGGATGATGTCGGCGGTATCGACGGTAGTGCGCGATGTGATCTCGTTGGTGATGTCGTCTGGGACAGCGAGGTAGCCGTAGACGATGGAGATGATGATCGCAATCCCGAGTCCGACGAGGTTGGATCGGATCGCGTTCTTGATCATCTTGAGATCGCCGAGCGTGGTACCTAGTGCGAGTGCGGTGTTGGGTCCCAGCAGCGGAGCAATGACCATCGCGCCGATGATGATCGGAGCGGAGTCCTTGAGGAGTCCAACGCACGCGACGATGGTTGCGAGGAAGACCATGCTCAGATACACAGGGGTGATCTTTGCGGAGTCCTGGATGTCCTCGAGGAGTTCTTCGCGCGAGACGCGCCCGAAGCGGGTTTTCCATCCGTTGTGCTGTGAGTCGGATTCTTTCTGCGAATCGGGCTCGTCCTCAGGCTCCGGGAGCGCGGGGTGGGTCGCTTCGATGTCGTGGAGGATGGTGCGGAAGCCTTGCGTGTGGTCGTACTTGTGGCGGAGCGTGTCGGTGATTGGTTCGACGGATTCGGAACGCAAGACGACGGAAGTCATCGCGAGGTCGTCATCGAGGGGGGTGATCCAGCGCTGGTCGCAGCGTGCATCATCGAGGATGACACAGAGGTCATCGTGATGATCAGCTGGCAGAATGATCTGGAGCACGCGGAGGGGCATGGTGCGAGTATACCGCGTCAGCAGAGTTGAGATCAGTTATCGCTTGCGCCGACAGTCAGTTCTGCGGTTCCCAGTTGTTCAGCCGCGGATTCTTCGGCGCTCTGTATGTGCAGGCGCTTGGTGCGGTGCTCGGACCAGTCGGTGACTTTGAGGTCTGGGGAGTCGGGGCTGGTGTGGGTGCGGATGATGTCGTACTTCGAGTCGCGCTGTGCTGGGGTGAATCCGGCGGTGCGGATCAGGTTACAGAGCACGGCTTCGTCGAGGCAGTATGTGGTTCCCGCAGAAGAAACGACATTCTCTTCCATCATGACGCTGCCCATGTCGTTGGCGCCGTAGAAGAGCGCGGTCTGTCCGATGTGTGGTCCCATCGTGACCCAGCTTGAGCCGATGGTGTAGATGTTGTCGAGCATCAGACGCGAAACTGCCTGAGTGCGCAGGTATTCCGTCGCGCCGGCGAAGCGGAGGCGGCGTCCAAAGAGTGGGTCCTCGTCTTTGGTACCTGAGCCGTCGAGTTTGGCGACGACATCACCTGGGAATGGGAGACCTTGTGCTTTGTCTTCAGGGGTCGGCCAGGTCGGGAGTCGTCCGAGTGCGGTGTGGTCTGGTTGGAAGGGCCACGCGTGGAATCCGAGGTAGTGTCCGCCGGTTTCTGGTTTTTTGATGGTTGGATCGAACGCGATGTCGTGCGGGAGTTCTCCGGTCCCGAAGTCGCGGATTGCTTTGTCTTGCCACTCGCGGACGAGGCGCATGTGGTGAATTCGGTCGGCGTATCCCTCGATGTGGCCGTACATCATGGACGCGGACGTGAACATCCCAAGCGAGTGCGCGGCGTACATGACTTGCAGCCACGCTTCCATGTCGCACTTGCCCATCCCGATCTTGGTGCGGACTGCTGGAGCGAAAATCTCGCCTCCGCCACCTGGGAGTGATCCCATCCCGGCGTCTTTGAGTTTGATGAGGACCCAGCGGACTTTGTCGATGAGCGTCGCGCCTGGGGGGTCAAAGAAGTTAACGAACTCGATGAGTTCTGGGGGGGAGAAGCCGTGGACATTGACATGGGGGAAGCGCTCGCGGAGTCCGTTGAGGAGCTCGAGGTACCAGTCGAGGGGGAGGTCGGGGTTCATCCCGCCTTGCATGAGGATCTGGGTGCCTCCGATATCGGAGAGCTCTTGGACTTTCTCGTAGAGCGCTTCGTGGGATAGGGTGTAGGCGTCGTGCTCGTCGCCTTTGCGTTTGAACGCACAGAAGATGCACTTGGCGGTGCAGATGTTGGTGTAGTTGATGTTGCGGTCGATGATGTAGGAGCGGAGGTGGTCGCCGTGGAGTTCTCGACAGCGTGCGTCGGCGAAGCGTCCGAGGGTGTGGAGGGGTGCGGAGGTGAGGAGGTCGAGGGATTGTTCTGGGGTGAGGCGGGCGTGTCCTTGTGCGACAGCGGAGAGTAAGCCGAGATCTTGGGGGTCGAGTTTAGGATGCTCAGGGAGTGGTTGATAGATCGTCATGGTCGGCTCTCCGCGGCGTGCTACTGGCGCGCTTCGTGTTCAATTGTAGCGGCGAGGGTGGGTTATGTCCGTCATGTATTCGTAGGATGGGGGGGATTGGACTCGGGGGATAGTTGATTGATTGGGAGGTATCGGATGCGGATTGCGTATGTGAGTTGTGTGGAGCTCCCTGAGCCAGATATTGATGAGAAACCATTGATGGAGGGGCTACGGGCGGCGGGGCATGATGCCGTGGTCGCGCCGTGGGATGATCAGAGCGTTGATTGGTCGGGGTTTGATGTAGCGCTCGTCCGTGCGACTTGGAATTATATTGACGATGTGGATGCGTTTGCTGCGTGGATCGAACGCGTAGATCGTGAGACAGTGCTGCTGAACTCCGCGTCCACGATGAAGTGGAATCTGCATAAGGAATATCTGCGTGATCTTGAGTCGGCTGGGGTTCCGATTGTTCCGACTGAGTTTGTGCGCGCAGGGGACTCAGTGGATGTTGCTCGACTTTCATCGGATCGCAGATGGGATCGGATCGTGATCAAGCCGACAGTGGGGGCGGGATCGTTTGGGACACGATCGTTCAAACTGAGTGATGGGGGAGCAGATTCTGCTCAATCGTTCTTTGATGCGATGGTCTCTGAACGGGACATGATGATTCAAGTGTTCATGGACAGTGTTGAGACAGTCGGTGAGACGGCATTGATTGTCATCGATGGTTTGCTCACGCACGCGATCGAAAAAAGACCACGCTTTGATGATCAGGAGGAGTGCGTTCTGTTACGAGATACGATCAGCGACGAGATGCGTGAGATTGCTGATCAGGTGATCAATGCTGCTGGGAAAGAGCACTTGTATGCGCGTGTCGATGTGATGCCGGGAAGTGAAGGCAAGCTGTTGCTCTCGGAGCTTGAGA
The DNA here is from genome assembly GCA_009827215.1 of Phycisphaeraceae bacterium. Classification (GTDB taxonomy): domain Bacteria; phylum Planctomycetota; class Phycisphaerae; order Phycisphaerales; family UBA1924; genus UBA1924. The sequence goes on along the minus strand of WUAJ01000261.1, from coordinate 163 downwards.
TGCTTGAGCCTTCGCTGTTCTTTCCGTACTGCGAGGACGCGGTTGGGGTGATGGTGCGCGGTGTGGAGCGTCGAATGGAGCGTGTGCTTGGTTCTGCTCAGTCCTGACCGGTTTTTGCGAAGCGGAGATCGTCGCTGACGCCTTTGAGTTTGGCTTGCCCTTC
>WUAJ01000027.1 GCA_009827215.1 Phycisphaeraceae bacterium | reverse complement strand
GGGGACGAGTGACATCGAGGATGACGGGAAGATCGTTCGGTTTTATGCCGCGAACTTGCTTGATGGTCCGGAGTCTGACGCGGGTACGTCGGAGAGCGTGGGGCTGTCGAATCGGGTCGTGAGCGCGAGCGGTCAGGGGGAGATCAAGCGGCTCAAGGAATGGTGGGTGTGGCTGCTGCTGGGGGCGCTGGGGGTGATGATGATTGAGTGGTGGATTTATAATCGGAAGGTGTATTTGTAAGGGGCGGACTATCGTTGGGTATGCGTATTCGCTTTTTGGGAACTGGGACATCGGCGGGAGTGCCGATCATCGCGTGTGATTGTGCGGTGTGCAGATCGTCGGATCCGCGCGATACGCGGACGCGGACGAGCGCGACGATTGAGTTTGTGGACTCAACTGGTCAGGAGCGGGTGATCCTGATTGATGCGTCGCCGGATCTGCGCGAGCAGGTTTTGCGGGAGGGGATCACGCGTGTGGATGCGATCTTGATCACGCATAATCACGTGGATCATGTGTGGGGATTGGATGAGATCCGTCGGTTTAATGAGATCATGAAGCAGCCGATTGAGGTGTGGGCCGATGCGCATACGCATCAGTCGCTGCGTCGGGTGTATCAGCACATCTTCGAGAAAGAGAAGAATATACAGAAGTCGTTTATCGCGGATCTGGTGCCGCGGGAACTGGTGGCGGGGGAGATGATCGAGTTGTTTGGGATGAAGATCACTCCCATGACATTGATGCACGGCGTACAGGAGATCCTTGGGTTTCGTTTTGAGAGCGACGAGATCCAGGATGAATCTCAGGTGCTCCCGATCGCGTACTGCACGGATGTGGTTGAGATCCCGGATTCGTCGCGTGGATATCTGGAGGGTGTGGAGACGCTGGTGCTCGATGCGCTGCGGCATCGTCCGCATCGGACACATTTCACGGTTGCTCAAGCGGTGGAGGAGGCGGAGCGGATCGGGGCTTCTCGGACCTTGTTCGTGCACATGACGCATGATCTGGCGCACGCGGAGACTACTCGGTCGTTGCGTGAGGGGATCGATCTCGCGTATGACGGCTTGATCGTGGAGTAGTTCACGGTTTCTGAACATATTGGCTTGCGGCTTGTCGTTTCCGTGTCATGCTTCCATGTCCGGGACTGGTTTCTGTGTGGAGTTGGGACTGGATGAGTATGGAAGAGAGGTCTGCCGTGCGTGATGGGAAAGATGTCAGTAACTCATCAGGAGCTGAGAAGGTCCAGCAGTCGAGTTCTCAGGCGGGATTGCCGGAGAAGGCGAGCTTGCCGAGGATTACGGGCTTGAGCACGGCATTTCCGTATCCAGAAGAAACCCAGCCGTATCGGATGGGTGAGGATCGTGGTCCTCGTCGGCACGCTTCTGGGGAGTGATCGACAGCTCGGATGGGTGGGGTTGAATCGGTCAATTTTGAGCAATTCAGGGGTTTGGTGAGTGTCTCTGAGCGGAAGCTCAGGGTGTGCGGGGCTATCATCGACTCCTATGGGTAATGCACGCGATATCAAGAAGCGGATGAAGGCGGTCGGGAACATCAAGCGTATTACGCGCACGATGCAGATGATCGCGACGAGTAAGTTTGCCAAGGCGCAGCAGTCTTCGCTCGCGACTCGGCCGTATACCGACACGCTGTTTGATCTGGTCGCTCAGCTCGCGGAAGCGGGTGTGGGTGAGGGGCATCCACTGCTGACCGAACCATCTGCGGAAGCAAACGAGCTGACGCTCGTGCTCAGCGCGGATCGTGGTCTGTGTGGTCCATACAACGGCACCATCGTTCGTACCGCGCTCAAGCACTTGCGTGAGTCATCCGCGGCTGGGAATGGTCAGATCGAGATCGTTGGGAAGAAGGGCGCGAGTGCTCTGAAGTTCAATGGTTTCACTGACTTCACGCATCACACACACATCGGTGATAAGCCGGCGTTTGAGGATGTTGAGCGACTCGCGGCACGCTTTATCGAGATGTTTGTCAACGGCGAGGTCTCGGCGGTTCGCGTGGTTTACATGAAATACATCAGCGCTGGTCGTCAGCGTCCAGAGGTGATGCAGCTGCTCCCATTCTCGACCCCAGAGGTTGAGAGCGACGGCAGCGAAAGCTCGATGCAAGATGTGTACGAGTTCTCTCCCGACGCGGAATCGCTGCTCGATTCGCTGCTCCCGGCAGCGGTCAAAGCTGTGTTGTTCCAATGCTTCAATGACGCGGTTGTTTCCGAGCACATCGCTCGTATGGTCGCGATGAAAGCCGCGACGGACAACGCGGGCAAGATGGGTCATCTGCTCAAGCGTGAGTTCAATCGCGTGCGTCAGACTCAGATCACGACTGAGCTTACCGAAATCATCTCGGGTGCCGCGGCTCTCGAGTGAGCGAATCGCATTACAGAATCCACATGCCCCGGCTCAAACAGTCGGGGTTTTTTATTCGATGAACACCGCGAGTTCGTCGAGGTCCTTGCGCTTGATGTCTGGGACTTTGCAATCCTCGGTGGGATACCCCATAGGGATCATCATGTAGGGGCGCTCGTGCTCTGGACGATCGAGGACATCGCGGAGGAACTTCATTGGGGATGGGGTGTGCGTCAGTGTCGCGAGTCCTGCGTGGTGCGCTGCGGTGAGGAGGAGTCCGGTCGCGATTCCGACGGATTCGTTGAGGTAGTAGACCTGTCCGCCGTCGTCTGTGGTGCGGAGCGCCATGACGATGATGAGCCAGGGGACGGTGTCGATGTAGGACTTGTCTGGATTGGTCTCGAAGGGTTCGAGGTCTTCGAGCCAGCGATCGGAGGCGCGATCTTCGTAGAACTCGCGTTCGACTTCTTCGACGGCGAGGCGGATCTTGTGTTTGATGTCCTTATTGGAGACGGCAATGAAGCGCCACGGCTGCTTGTGAGCGCCGGAGGGTGAGGTCCCGGCGGCGAGGAGGACCTGCTCAATCACCTCACGCGGGACAGGCTTGTCTGAAAAATGACGGACAGTCCGGCGTTTTTGGATGGTCTGGTAGAACTTGGTCGCACCTTCGAGGGAGGATCCATCCGGAGTGTGGGGGTCGAGTGGGATCCAGTTGCTTTCGGAATGGTCATTTGTGGACTGTTTGGTCATGGATTCATCGTAGCGTGAGGGGGATGGGGGGGGAGCACATCGTGTAAATGGATAGGAATGGATGAAAGAGCCGATGATTTGGGAAGATGGCTGGAAACAAGGGCGTCCAAATGAGTGGCGGGTACATGGCCGCGCTTTCGCGATGGATCGCGGGCGCGGTGGTGCTGTGCTCTACACACTCGTCCCATGCGATTCAGACGCGCGACATCGAGGACGGCGGGACGATCACGCGTCCAGAATACGCCGGACGCATCATCCGCGCGTTTGATTTCGAGGAGCAGTACACCAACCCGCTCCCTGTTCCGCTGGGATGGATCCGTGCTCAGCATGATCCCGATGTGCCGAGGGATCGGCCGGGGTTCCCGATCTGGAATCGAGCGGCGCTGGATTACTCATCCCCGGCTTTTTCGGGTGAGGGATCGGTGCACCTTCCAACCGATGGGGGATCGACGAGTCTGATCCTGCGCCACGGCGAGTTGACGGTGTTTCCGAACGCGGATTATCTGATCAGTGCACGCGTTCGGACGGATGGGCTCTTGCATGCTCGAGCGCGATTGGTTGCGGTGCTGATTGATCGTGCGGGCAATGAAATTGAAGAATCCGAGGTATCGACGCGCTTGGTGCGCACACGCGGCGAGTGGGAGTTGCTCTCTGTCTTCATTGAGGGCACCAAACCTGAAGCGGCGTTTGTTCGTGTTGAATTGCAGTTGTTGCAACCTGAGCAGCAGCCGAGGACGAGGAGGGTGAAACCCTTCACTGTTTGGGCGCAGGATTACGAAGGCGGCGCGTGGTTCGATGATGTGGTTGTTGCTCAGGTTCCGATGATCGGGCTCAGCACAGGGACTCCAGGAAACATTGTTTCTGGTGAGCAGCCTCCGAAACTCCAGATGATGGTGCGCGATCTGACAGGTGATGATCTGCGCTCGTATGTGCGCGTGTTTGATGCGTCGAGCCAACTCGTTGATGAGCATGAGAGCGGGCGCGGCAATGGTTTGAACGAGGAATGGACTCCTGATCTCCCCAAATACGGCTGGTATTCGGCGGTATTTGATGTGTATTCCGGAGCGGGATTGGTCGGGCGCAACGAGCTGGACTTTCTTTGGCAACCAGAACGCATTGGTGGGAAGCTCGTTGGTGGATTTGGTGCGAAGCGATTGGTTCCAGAGGATTCGATCTTTGCGCTTCGATCAACGACGCTTGATGAGCGTTTGCTGCAGACGCTCCCAGACATCGTGCAGATGAGTGGGGTTAAGCATCTTGAGATGCGTGCGATGGATGCGGACACTGTGGGAGAGGATCTGGACAAGGACTCGATGCTGTTGAGTTCCGTGGATCGTGTTGTTGAGATGGGGGTGGATGTGAGTCTGACGATGGCGGAGGTGCCGTTCGAACTCGCGGATCAAGCGGCGATCGATCACGATGCGGTGTTTAAGCTGTTGACGGAGCATGAATCGATCGCGTTGCCGATGATCGGATCTTTATTGGATCGGTATGGTCAGCAGGTTTCGCAGTGGCGCTTGGGCATCGCGCCCAATGAAGACAAGAGCGATGTGCTCGCGGATGAAGCGGGTGAGGTGCGTGGGTTGATGGATCCCTATGTGCCGGGTGCTGTGATTGGTGTGCCTTGGGCGATGGATCGTCCCTTTGAAGCGGGTGTGATGAGCGAATCGATCCGGCTCTTGGTTCAGGATGATCCAACATATCCCGATGACGCGATGTCGGATCTGATCGGACAGTGGGCGCCTGTGCGGAGTGAAGCGGATGGCGGTGAACTGAGTGTGGTTCATCGTGCGTATGCATCGGCTGGTACGCAGGAATCCGTATGGTCGCGTGTTGGGTGGTTGGGACGCCGAGCGATCTCGTCATGGTGGGCAAGCAAACTTGCTGGCGCTGATGCACGCAACACGCAGATCGTGCTGAGTGATCCATGGATTGTGGAACCTGGTCAGCGTGGTCGTGTGATGCCGGCGCCGGAGTTGTTGGTGTGGAGGACGCTGGTGGATCAGCTAGGGGGTCGAGAAGCGATCGAAGAGATAGATCTGGAGCACGGCGTGCGGATGCTTTTGTGCTCATCGCGCGGCGATCTTGATGCGCGTGATGATTCGTTGACCGATGGGATCTCGGATGGCGCGATCGTGCTGTGGCTCGATGAGCCGACGATGGAGCATGCTGTGGTTGAGCTGCCATTGAGCACAGGTGCGGTCCGACTTGTGGATCTGTTCGGGAACGAGGAGATCATCGGACTCTCGCATGAGACTGAACTGAGTCTCCCGATGCATCGGATCGAGGTGACGCGCACGCCTGTGATTGTGACTGGGGTGAATCCGGAGTTGGTGCAGTTCTTGGGGAATCTGCGATTGACTCCGGATCGATTGGATGCGACGACTGGTGTGCACAAGCATCAGCTTGTGGTGAAGAATCCTTGGGATTTTTCGATTCGCGGGCGAGTGTACATTGTTGAACCAGGCGGGTACTCGGAGCCAGGAGGGACGAATGTGGATCGGTCATGGGAGATCGTTCCACGCGTGGTGAACTTTGTGGTGACGGCGGGGCTTGAAGAACGGATCGATCTTGATGTGTCGTATTCCTCCGCGCAACTCGCGGGGATGAAGGATTTGGTCTTCGATGTCGAGCTCATGGCGGACAAAGAGTACGGCTTGATGCGTGTCGAGCGAGAGATCGAGCTGGGTACCGATGTGATTGATCTGGATCTGAAGTTCCGGAAAGGGGCGCGGGATGGTTTGGTTGAGGTCGATGCGATCGTGACCAACCAGACGGGCGAGCGGATCTCTGCGGATCTATTCGCGGTGGCGCCGAAGAACGCTCGTCAAGAGTCAACGATCAGCGCGATCGAGACGAAAGAAGAGGGTCGGCGTTCGTTCGTGTTCCGAGAACTAACGAGCGGTGATCAAGCGGTGATTAGTGTGCGAGTGCCTGGATATGAGGTGCGGGTCAATAAGGCCATCACCCTACCTTAAGCCGATATTCGAATCGCGTTTCAGGCGACAAATACAGAATAAAAGTGACCTCTGCTGGGTTGTGCTCTAGAATCAAGTCGCCGATGCCCGGCGATGGAGAATGTTCTGATGCCTCGTCCGAAGTCCTTTGATCCTGATGCCGTGCTCGCGAAGGCGATGGGTGTCTTTTGGGAGAAGGGGTACGATGCGGCGAGTATTTCTGATCTGACGGCGGCGATGGGGATCAATCGATTCTCGCTGTATGACACATTTGGTGACAAGCATGAGCTGTATCTCAAGGCACTCGATGCGTATTCGCAGAATGTGGTCGGTGCGATGGTCGAGCGGGTGAATGGGATTCAGACGATCGATGATCTAGAGGCGTTGTTTTGTGCGATCATCGAGTTTCAGCATTCTGGAGAGTGCTCGCCTTGCTGCATGATGCATCGTGCGGCAATCTCTCTTGCGGCGGTTGATGAGGAAGCTCGCAAGCGTGTAGAACAGGCGAGGGAACGATTCCATGGTGCGTTTCATGATGCTCTGGAGCGGATCAAACGCGCCGGAGAACTCAAGCAAGACCTTGATCTGAATCAGGCGGCGTGGCAACTCATTATCGCGAAATCCGGGCTCGCGAGCTACAACGGCACGCCGGTTCCGGAGGAGCAAGCAAAGGGCGCTGTGCGTTTCATGATTGAGCAGTTCAAGGCGTGAGTGACTGCTGAGTCTGAGCGGGAATCGAGGAGAACGAGGTTTCTCCTTTTCTTTTTGACTATTTCGGAACAATCGGTTGGAAATAGGTGTTCGCTCTGAATCAGCGTCCTGATTCCGGGGCGGCTTACGAAGAAAGGACTTGAACATGATCAACGGATTTACACTGACCGATCCATCCACGGCGAGCGGCGAGCGGCTTGAAGTCTTTAAGAAGGCTGAGCAGGGATTTGGGTTTGTTCCGAACATCGTCAACGCGTTTTCGGAGTCGCCGGCGCTTGCGGACGCGATGCTTGGTTTGTACTCCAAGATGGGGCAGACTGGGTTCAGTGAGACAGAATCCCATGTCGTTCTGCAGACGATTAATGTGCTCAATGAGTGTGTGTACTGCGTGCCGGCGCATTCAACGATTGCGCGGAGCAAGGGGGTCGAAGTCTCAGTTGATGAATCGCTCCGGAACGCGGAAGTGCTGAACGATCCGAAGCTCGAGGCGCTCCGCGTGTTTACTACGCAGATGGTTGAGCAGCGCGGTCACCTCGAAGAGGGGCAGTTCCAGTCGTTTATCGAGTCCGGCTGGAGCAAACGAGCGGCGCTCGATGTCGTGTATCTCTTAACTGTCAAGACACTCACCAACTACGGCAATCACATCGCGGGGACAGATCTGGATGAGAAGTTCCAGGGACTTGCGTGGGAACCAAAGCGTGCAGCGGTTGGTGCGTAATCGATTTCATTGAATCAACGAAGAAGGGAACTCAATATGAGTCATGTACTTGAAGGAAAGGTGGCGCTGGTCAGCGGCGCGAACTCTGGGATCGGTGAGGCGGCGGCGCTGGCGCTCGCGGAAGCGGGAGCGTCGGTGGTGCTCGGGGCGCGGCGGGAAGAGAAGGGTGAAACGGTCGCGCAGCGGATTCGTGAGCTTGGGGGCAAGGCGGTATTCCTCAAGACCGATGTTTCGGTCCCGGCTCAGAACCAGGCGCTGGTTGATCTCGCGGTTTCAGAGTTTGGCGGGCTGGACATTGCGTTCAACAACGCGGGAACGGACGGGGAGCCCGGCCCGATCAGCGATGAAGACGAGGGGAACTTTGATCGCGTCATCGGGACGAATGTGAAAGGCGTGTGGTCGGCGATGCGGGCGCAGATCCCGGCGCTTCGGGCGCGTGGTGGTGGATCGATCATCAACACATCCTCGATCCTGGGATCGCGAGGTGTTGCGAACTTTGCGACCTACGCGGCGTCGAAGTTCGCGGTTGAGGGGCTGACTAAGTCGGTCGCGCTTGAGGTCGCGAAGGAGAATATCCGTGTGAACGCTGTGGCGCCGGGGCCGATCCGTACACCGATGCTCGAGCACGCGTCGGGCGGGAACACGGAGGTATTCAATGGCATTGTCGCGCTGGGGCGTCCCGGCACGGTCGATGAGATCGCGCCGGCGGTAGTGTTCCTGGCGTCTGAGCACGCGAGCTATATCACGGGCCACTCGCTGCCGATCGGTGGCGGGGCGAAGGCGGGGTTTGTGACTGGTTGACTCTGATATTCCGGATCAGGGTTGTTCGTGAGCACCGCCGGGCGGGAATGGTCTCGCTCGGCGGTGTTCTTGTTTGTGGTTCTGTACACCATGTTCGTGCGTGGAACGGGCTCGCGTGATCTGGTATGGTGTACGCGTGTCGGATTGATTGAGTGAATGGTTTGAAGCTGAGGTGTATTGATGAAGAATTCTGATCCACATGCGGTGATGATTGCACACGATCGTTGGGCGAACGCGAAGATGTACCAGGCGTGCAAAGCGCTGAGCAACGAGCAGTTCCATCAAAAGTTTGAGATGGGGTGCGGGTCGCTCCATGACAATCTCGTGCACAACTTGGGCGCGATGCGGGGGTGGACGGATGTGCTCAACGCAGCGGAGCAGCGTCCGCGGCTGGAGGGGCTGGATCTTGATGTGGATGGCGTGATCAAGCTGCAGGATGAGGTGACGGGGGATTTCGAGGCGGCGGCGATGCAAGGATCGTTCGATGATGTGCTGACTCCAGAGCGGAACGGGCAGGTGTACCGCTTTACCAGAGGCGGGATTCTGGCGCATGTGATGACGCACTCGATGCACCATCGGGCGCAGTGTCTGAACATGCTGCGTCAGCTTGGGGTGGAGGAGCTGCCGATGTCGAGCGTGATGGAATGGATGCTGATGAGCGATCAGGTGTGATTCGGACCAAATAGGGGGCATCAAGTTGCCCAAATTGACATCTTTATGGGGTGTATGCGGGTCTTGAATTGGTGAAAAATATCCGGTTTCTGGGAAAATGGGGGTTGATTCCGTGGGGAGAATCGGCCATAGTAACAGTTACATATCAAGGAACGGGATTCGATCGAGAGAGTCGTATTCCGGTTTCGTTCTACTACACGCAAGGAGAGAACAAATGAAAAAGGCAATGGCAGCACTTTGTGCGACAGCGCTGTTCGGTACGGCGGCGAATGCCGGTGTCACTGTTGGGGTCGATGACTCGTCCGCGGCATGGCTCGGCTTCATGAATGTCTTCGAGCTTCCAGAAAACGGCGGCGGATTCGTCTTCGGCAGTGGCTGGGGCGTTGCAGATCTGACCGCGAGCTTCGACGATGGTGCTGGCACCCTCACTATGGGTCCAAACACCATTGGCGATCCAAACGAGTTCTGGTACCAAGATCCAACTGGTGGCGGAGACATGAATCCTGGTGGACCTGGTGCTCCAGGAAACAAGATCATGGAAGCTAACCTGTTCCAGCAGGTCGATGACGGTTCGCTCTCGGGAACCACTGTGACCTTCGAAGGCATGGTGAACTCCACCACACTCACAGATGCACACACCGCGAGTGTCTTCATCCGTGACTTTGCAGCGGACTTCAGCTCTGTTGTTGAGACCATCGTTGAAGTGGATGCGTCTGGTATGTTTAGCATCAGCTTGGACACCATCGCTGACCCGACCCGCCATGTGCAGTGGGGGATGCAGGTCAAGGGTGTCAATGTCTGGGTGACTGACACCGCTCCGTTCGGAAACATCGTGTACGGCACAATCCCAACTCCGGGTGCATTCGCACTCATCGGAATGGGTGGTCTGGTCGCTTCGCGTCGTCGCCGTTCGTAATCTGCTGATTCAACTTATTGTTTGAGCTCTCAAGAGCCGTCGTGTGTTCCCGACGGCTTTTTTCGTGTACATTGGTGGGAGCGGTGCGATGCAATATCAGTCAAGCTGATTCGTCTAGCACGCGTCAGGATCAGGGGTATGGTGTGCATATCCATCGAATCTTTAGGAGAGCATCGGTCTGATGCAGAATGGATAGTGATGAACCCAAGCATGCAGCGTAGAGCGTTTTTGGTCGCGGGAGCGATCTCGATTCCTTCGATCGCGTTGGCGAGCGGGGCGACTGGTCGTTGGGAATCAAACGATGGGATGGAGTTTCACGATCTGATGAAACAAGCGGGAACACATCTGAAATCGATGCGTTCGCATATGGAAGATCTGACTGCTCCGGGAGCTCGGGATGAAGCCGCGTTCCTTGCGAATCAGGTCACCATCCTTATGGCGCAGTGTATTGTGGTCGCTGAGCAGGTTGAGGTTCCTGAGCGATCGGCGGATAAGTATGAGGGTGAGAAAGACAAGTTCATTAGCAAGCTACGGATGGGTCTTGCTGACAGCGTCGATGCGTCCAACGCATTGCTCTCGGCGCTGCTTGCGGGGAAGGACGAACGCGCGGTCACTTACTACGGCAAGCTTCGGAAAGAACGCAAGGATGGGCACGATGCGTTCAAGGAAGACGATTAATCGAATCAGCAATCGAGGGTTCGGATGCAACACCTGATCGAGTTCTTCGGACGCACGCACCTGGTGCTCTTGCACTTCCCGATCGCGCTAGTTATATCAGCGGCGGCGGTTGAGTTGTGGCGTGCTTGGGTGATGAATGGGAAAGGCACGAAGTATCGTCCGAGCAGTGGCGGGACGCTGATGTTTGTGCTCGCGATGCTCGGGACGATCGTCTCGGTGGTAACCGGTCTGGTCTTGGGATTTGACGGTGGCGAGCGCGTAGATCTGCATCGGATCTTGGGGATCGTTAGCGGCGTGCTGATGTTCATCACTTGGTTCATGCTCGTTTCAGTGATGAAGAACGAGCACAAGAGCGGGGTTGCGTATCTGGTGATGCTGTGTGTTTCCGCGGCGTCGATCGGCGCGACGGGGCACTTTGGTGGTGATCTCACGCACGGCGAGGGGTTCCTCACCGAGCCCCTCAAAGAACTGGTGGGGATCAAGGAAGATCCGCGGGTGCTTGAAGCGGAAGCATTGGGGATCAGTCAAGCGTCTGTAGAGATGTTCGAGCTTTCGGTGCTTCCGATCATGGAGCGGTCGTGCGTGGAGTGTCATGGGCCGGACGAGGCGGAGGACGATATCCGATTGGATACACTCGCGTATGTGCTGGATGATCGCGTGCAGACGGTTCGCAGCGGGAGTCCTGATGACAGCGAGCTGGTGTATCGGATCGAGCTTCCTCATGATGATCCGGACATCATGCCTCCGGAGGGGGATGGGGAGCCGTTGACTGGGGATGAGATTGAGGTAATCCGGAACTGGATAGCTTCGCTGGACTAATCTAGTTTTGGAAATGAAATCCACCAAGCAAACTTGGATCACGATTTTTGCTATCGCCTTTCTTGTAGTACTTGTTGGTTTCGTCTACAAGGTGCTGACTTATCGACACCACCCACCAAGCAAATCAACGCAGCGCAATGCGTTGTCCATGCTACAAAGCCAAGATGATGAACAGATATATCAGGGTCTTCGTCTACTTTCGATCTTTCAACCCGCGGACGAACTTAGGTTGGCAACTGAACAGCACCTGAAGCACGAGGATCCAAAGATTCGGATGCAAGCGATCTATCTGATTGCTATGCACAGAGATGTCCATGCTGGGGTATCACTTACCAAGCTGCTTACTGATCCAGATCCAGAGGTTGCTGAGGAGGCCCAGCGGGGGCTGCACAATGTGAATAACGCACTGGGCCTGCCCTTTGATCAGCAGCATTTCGAGCCCTGAATATCTGCTACAATGGACCACTGCACGGGGCGCGGGCTTGGAGGCTCGCTGAGATGGACCCGTTGAACCTGATCCGGCTCGCACCGGCGGAGGGAATGCAGATGGTCGTTTGTGTATGGACTGTCGCGCATGCTCCCGGTGCACTGAACTGTGGAGTTGTCCATGACCACGTATCCCAAAACGAACCCTGAGCATCTTTCGATTACTTCCCCGGCCGGGAAGGCGGCGGCGCTGACGAGCAAGTACAAGTCCGCGGCGGATATGCGGAGCGCGTTCCGCACTGTGCAGGGATCGCCGGCGATTGATGGGTCGGAGTTCATGCTGCCTGTTCATGGCGCGTTCAATCCTGGGAGCGATGCGGAGGTGCCAACTCCAGGTAGCTTTGCGCACAAGGCGGATATTGGTGGGGCGTACTCGTTCTCGTCTCCTGATACGCCTGGGATGCCGGCGCCGTCGAAGAAAACCGCGTGGGACTTCCTTCCCGATGGATGGTCGGTTGAGACTGTTGATAGTGCATGCGATGCGAACGACGAGACTCCCGATCATGTGCACACCTTTACCGATGCGCTGGGGGTGACCCGGCGTGTGGTGACTCCGGAGGGGTTCTCTCCGATCACGCAGCTCGAATCGGCGCGGCTGGGGATCATCACTCCGGAGATGGAGCGGGTCGCGGAGCGCGAGCCGCATTTATCGGCGATGCAGGTGCGCGATGAGATCGCGGCAGGTCGGTTGATCATCCCGGCGAACCGCGCGCACCTCGCGAAGAACCTTGATCCGATGGCGATCGGTCGCGCGAGCAAGACCAAGGTCAACGCGAACATGGGCGCTTCGCCAATCTCGTCGGGGACGGAAGAAGAAGTCGAGAAGCTGCAGTGGGCCGAGAAGTGGGGCGCGGACACGGTGATGGATTTGTCTACGGGCGGTGATCTCGATGCGTGCCGTGCGGCGATTATTGAGCACTCGACGGTTCCGATCGGGACGGTGCCAATCTACTCGATGATCATCGGGAAGAAGATCGAGGACCTCGATGAAACGCTCATCATGGAAACCTTGCATCATCAAGCGAAGCAAGGCGTGGACTATTTCACGATCCACGCGGGCGTGAAGCGCGAGCATCTGAAGTTTGTCAAGAAGCGTGCGATCGGGATCGTGTCGCGTGGTGGGTCGCTGCTCGCGAAGTGGATGCTCGTGCATAACAAAGAGAACATCATGTACACGATGTGGGATCAGATCTGTGATCTCATGCGTGAGCACGATGTGAGCTTCTCGATCGGTGACGGCTTGCGTCCCGGTGGGCTCGCGGATGCGACGGATCTGGCGCAGCTTGGTGAGCTTGCGGTGATCGGTGAGCTGACCGAGCGCGCGTGGAGACGCGGCGTGCAGGTGATGGTCGAAGGGCCGGGGCACGTGCCGTTTGATCAGATCGAGTACAACGCGAAGCTGCAGCGTCGTCTCTGTCACGGGGCGCCGTTCTATGTGCTCGGACCACTGGTGACGGATGTGTTCCCTGGATACGACCACATTACCAGTTGTATTGGCGCGACGAGCATCGCGTACCACGGCGCTTCGATGCTGTGCTATGTGACCCCCAAGGAGCACCTCGGTCTTCCGAAGAAGGGTGATGTGAAGGAAGGGTGTATCGCGTACAAGATTGCGGCACATGCCGCGGATGTGGCGCTGGGGATTCCAGGGACGCGCGACTGGGATGATGAGCTGACCAAGGCACGCGCGGCGCTCAACTGGAACAAACACTTCGAGCTCGCTTTCGACGAGGACACGGCTCGCGCGTACCACGACGAGGACATGGATGTCGATACCGACTTCTGCGCGATGTGCGGGCACGACTGGTGCAGCGTGCGGATCAGCAAGGAGATCCAGGAGTTCCAATCTGGGAAAGCGGAGGGGTTCGAGCGCGGGAAGCCCGTCAAATCCGCGGCGCTGACTGCGGAGCAGCAGCAGATCCTCGAGCAGCGTGGGTACCTCCCTCCGGAGGAAATCCACAAGCTCGCGAGCAAGACGAAGAAAGCCGTGGGCGCGGGGGATGGCGAGAAGGCGTCGTGTCACTCGGATTATGTCGATGCGGACGAAGCGATCGAGCGGCAAGGGGAGGTCCTGGTCCAACTCAACACGGCACCGGCGCATGGTATTTCGAGTGAGGATCGGTTGATTTGACTTGCCTTTTATGAAAAATTCGATCAGATAGATTCTGTTTGGTCTTGAATTTTCAAGACTGTTTCTGTTAGTTCTTGACCATTCAGTATATTAAGCAGTTCGTCAGCTGTGATTGGTGGATTTTTCAGGCGCATCCGCATGGTCTTTATTGAATCAAGTACCGCTTCCTGATCAAGGTCGAGTAGGTTTGTAATAAACTCGTCTGGGTGTTGGGCAATGACTCCAAGCGGTTCAAGAACATCGTTGGGAAAGTCTTTCAGATTAGTTGTGACGATAACAGCAGCATGGCATCGAATCGCTGCGGCTAGAACATGTCGATCATCAGGATCTGGAAGATTGAGACCGCCAATTAGTGATTCGTATCCCGTTACCAAGCAATCGGGGGTAGAACGGTTCATTAGCTCGCGTATTCTGCTCAGTTGATCTTGCGTTATCTTTGGGTTGTTCGCCAAAACATTTCGAATCCATTCGTCGTGAATTTCTTCAGTCCACCTAGCTCTGAACAAGCCAGTCGTAGCAAGTTGCACCAAGATATTTCGCAAATGAACAGGATAGCACACACAGGCATCAAATATAACTGTGAAATGGCTATGCATAGTGGCGAGTATATGCGAATTGGTTGTTAAGTGAGTCCAAGTTCCTGATCAAGTGCAGATAACTCATCAAGAGCTTGTTGCCGATCAGCATCCATCCGTCGCTTATAAGCCACAAGATCTTCAAACCGAACTCTTCGATGTTTGCCAACTTTGTGACCTGGGAGATTCCCCAGTTCGATTTCTTTCACTACGAATGGCCGTGAAACACCGAGTAGATCTGCAGCCTGCTGAGTTGTTAATTCAGCGTGGATTGGAATCATGGTGACTGCATTTCCTTTGCCCATCTCTTTAAGCAAATGAACAAGAAGTTGTGCTGCCTCTGCTGGGATTTCTACAGTTTGTGGTTCGTCTATCTCTGTAGTCAGCCTGAGCGTGTGCCCCTTGGATACCACGCGGCTAAGCCGTTCGCCTGAATCTTGAGCAAGCCGGATATCCGCTTCGGATGGAATTGTGTCTGGTAGGGATCTTTCTGCAAGCATGGCAAGGTCTCCGTTTGGCTAAGTATATCGTCTAATCGAAATAAACGCAATAAAAGAAATAAACAAAATTGCAAAAATGCTGTTATTCGTGTAAAAACGAGGATGTATTGATAGAAAAAATGATGACGGGCGTTTGCGTTCACACTTTGATACCGTACACAGATTCAACTACAGGAGACTCCACATGGGACGCAAAATACTGGCTGTGATTCTTGGATATGTCGCGATGGCGGTGGTGGTGATGGGTGGGCTCACTGGTGCGTACTTCGCGATGGGCGCGGACAAGGCGTTTGAAACGGGGACCTATGAGGTCACCACGGCTTGGCTCGTTGTGTGGGGTGCGACCTCGATTGTCGCGGCCGTGGTTGGGGGTTGGGTGTGCGGGAAGATCGGGAAGACCAAGGGGGCCGTGGGGTCGTTGATCCTGCTCGTGGTGTTGCTCGGATCGCTCAACGCGTTTGCGCAGATGAAGAAGGAAGTCCCTGCCGAGGACATGGTGCGGACTGGTGATACGCCGAACATGGAAGCGATGATGAAGGCACTGGCGCCGACCTGGATGTACATCACGGAGCCGATCATCGGCGTGCTCGGCGCGATGGTGGGCGGCGGATTGTCCGGCGCGTGCAAGGGAAACGGGAAGTCTGAATCAAGCTCTGGGGACGATTCCGAGGCTTGATTGGGTTTCTAGTCGTTCTTGGGGCGATCAAAACTGGCTGATTCGGGTGCGGGTTAGCCGATATTGACTTTTGGTATAGTGGTATCGGTGTGCCGATGTGGTGCGCTGTTATGTCATGATGAAAGGGGAACACTGGATGTTCACAACACTTGCACAACAAGGCGGCGGCGGAGCTGCGGGCGCTATCGGAATGGGAATCTTCTTGTTGATCTATCTCGCGATCATCATCATTGTGATCGCTGGGTTCTGGAAGATGTTTACGAAGGCGGGGCAGCCTGGTTGGGCGGCGATCATCCCGATCTACAACTCGTACATCATGTGCAAGATCGCTGGACGTCCTGGGTGGTGGGTGATCCTGCTTCTGATTCCGTACCTGAACTTCATCTTCTGGATCATCCTTTTGGTCGATCTCGCGAAATCGTTTGGTAAGGGTATTGGTTTCGCTGTTGGGATGATCTTGCTCAGCTTCATCTTTATCCCGATCCTGGGATTCGGTGATGCGGAGTACCAAGGTCCATCGGCGGGCTGATGCTGTAGTCGCAGATGGCGAAGAAGAAAAAGAAGAAAGAACTGCTGGCGTTCCCGCGTGTCGTGGAGCGTCCAGAAGACTGTCTCGGGTGCGGGTATCCCTTAGAGGGGATTCCCGCGCCCGGTTTATGTCCGGAGTGTGGGCTGCCGTTTGAGCATGGATTGAGCGGCTTGCAGATCGCGGGGGTTGCGAAGAAATCTGCTGGACCTACGTGGAGACGCGCGGTGTGGATCGTGATCGCGATCGTTGCGTTCTTGTATGGGAACTTGATCGCGATCCTGTTTATCAACTCTCCGATCATCGCGCTGGTCATCCTCGCGGCGTTGATCGCTGGGGTCGTCGGGATGGCGCTGACGAGTCCGAGCAAGAAGGGTGTTGGGTCCGAGTTCTTCACTTTCGTGCAAGGCGGGTTCTCGCGTTGGCCCGTGGGTGCGGATCCGAGCGCGCGTGAGTTTCGTGCGTGGGATGGCGTGAATCCTGGGGTGGTGCTCAAGCCTGTGAGTCGGGTGTGGGCATCGATGAGTGTGGTGCAGTTCGACGAGCGCGGGAAGCGCGAGGTGCTGCTCTCCGGGGGATTCCGTTGTCAGCGCGATGATCTCCCGATGGTGCAGGGCGGGTTGATTCGGTTAATGCGAGGAGAGTCCATCGCGGACGATCATGAGTTGATTGAGCGACTGAATAATCTGCACGATCCGGAGTTTACTTCGGTATGAGCACACACAAGACCGCGACTGTAACCATTGGAACTGAGCCGTATCGGACAACGGTTGAATCGGGTGGGCATACTTTTTTTCTCGATGAGCCCGGCTCATTGGGCGGCGCGGACATGGCTCCCGATCCGTACGCACTGCTGCTGGGATCTCTCGGCGCATGCAAAGCGATCACAGTGCGGATGTACGCGGAGCGGAAGGGGTGGGACCTGCAGTCTGTGCGTTTGGACCTTGAGCACTCGCGCCCCAATGGACGCGGTGAGCCGGAGCTGATTGAGATCTCGCTGAGCTTTGAGGGTGATCTGGATGACACGCAGCGGGCGCGATTGAAAGAGATCGCCAACGCGTGTCCGGTGCAGAAGACGATCACCAATGGGTTGCAGGTCCAGAGCGTGCTCGAGGATTAGTGGTTGACTTTGCAGGAGCCGTCTGTGCACTGGTGGGTGGCGAACCACTTGAGGCGGTTGCGGGCGAAGATTCGGTAGCAGAAATCAACAATCGGACGGATGATGGGAAGCGCGGTCCATGACGCGCTGCGCTTGCGTCCCAGCGCCTCAAACGCTTGGCGGATCGCTTCGGGACCGGCGTGGACTGTTCCATCAGGCAGGCGCGTGTGGAGCGAGGTGGTGAGGGTTTCGGGATCGAGGCTGATGAGCTTGAGCCGTTGGTCATCCTGCTCGCGGATATTGACGCATTCGAGGAGTCCGCGTTGTTTATCGTGTTTGGTGAAGAGGTTTGCGGTTTTGATGCAGGCGCTGCACC
>WUAJ01000260.1 GCA_009827215.1 Phycisphaeraceae bacterium | reverse complement strand
GGGAGTCCGCCTTGTCCGAAGTCTCCGGGGTCGATGTCGTCTCCGCCGTCGCCGCCGTCTCCTCCATCACCGCCGTCACCACCATCTCCGCCATCTCCGGGGTCACCGAAGCTGAACTTGGTGCAGCCTTGGGTGAGGGTGATGGCGTGTGGTTGGAACTCGTATTGCGCTGGGATCTGGATGACGAGGTGGAATGTGAATTGTTGTCCGGCGTTGAGGCCGTTGAAGGATGCGGAGTAGTTCCCGCTGCCGTCGTTGGTCATGAAGTATCCGCCGCCGGGTGGGGTTGGGTAGATGAGTATCGCGGTGGCGGTTGGTGAGGCTGTGACATTGACGGAGACTGTTGAGCCGTCGAAGCAGACTTCTCCGGTGTATGAGGGTGCTCCTGACTGCGCGAGAGCGGTGGTGGTCATGAGCATTGCGGCGATGAATGAGAGCAGGGTGCGGATCATGAAATTGATTCCTGTGGATCAGTTCAATGGGAATCCACGCGTGAGCGAGATCCTCGGGATTTGCCAGTTTGAGCACCCGACGAATCCAATGTAACAGTTACATTGTTTTGGTACAAGCTCTGAATAGCTCAAATTGGGGATTTATTTGGACCCAGATCAGGGATTTTGGCCGGACCAGCGCTGGATACTCGCTGGATTGACATTGAGTATCTCGATCGGACCGAGCGTGGATCGTGTTGCTGTGAGTTTGATGGGTTCGCCGACAAGTTCGAGGACGCTTTGCGGGAGTGTGGGAGAGCCGTTGACGAGTACGAGCGGGAGCTGGGTTGTTGATGATTGATTTGAGACGGCGAACATCGGGGGGAGTCCGCCTTGGATGCAGAGGGTGGCGCATGCTTTGTGTGCTTTTCCATCTCCGGGTTTCATGGCGCCGAGGAAGCATTTGCCGTCGACGATTTCTCCGATGAGTTCGACTTGTTCGTTCGATTGGGTTGTTTGCGTTGGTGCTGGACGGATCGGGCCGCTTGTTTCTCTGATCGCGTCTGGAGTGATGTCGAGTTGGATGGCACTTCGGTTGGTGCGCGCCAGCGCCCAGCCGTCGGCTTGGCAGTGCTTTCCATTGAATGGTGCGATGCGATCTTTGACTCCGAACTTTCCGATTCCGATGAGGAGGTGGATGGAGCCATCGTCGTGGATCATCATGGGGTACGGGTCGGTGTAGACGGTTCCTGACCAGGTCGCGCGTTGTGTCGAAACTTGATCAGTCTTGCCTGGGTTTCGTTGCGCTGCGGCGATCAGGGCGCCGGATGAGAGCATTGCGATGACGAGCACGGAAACAAGGGCTGAGAGGAATCGCTTGTGCGATCGGGGGAGGGGCAGGTATCCGACATAAAACTCGGGGGCGCTGTTCTTGTTGTCGCTCATGTTTCACCGACTTCATCGCTGGAGGGTTCCGAGGATCGGACTGCGGGTGTGACTGGGGTTCCCGGCGGGTTCGGTTGGGGGTTGAGTAGGACGCGCTCGCCTTCGATGCGGAGTTCGTATGTGGGAATTCGTTCTGTGTAGGGTGGCGGGCTTTGTCCGTTGTCGGCGTGGTATTGGTAGCCGTGCCAGGGGCAGGTGACGCAGCCGTTGACGATGCGTCCTTCTCCGAGTGGTCCGGCTTGGTGGGCACAGACATTGCTGAGTGCGGAGATGCCGTCATTGTGGCGGAAGA
This sequence comes from Phycisphaeraceae bacterium, assembly GCA_009827215.1. Lineage (GTDB taxonomy): Bacteria > Planctomycetota > Phycisphaerae > Phycisphaerales > UBA1924 > UBA1924. The sequence goes on along the minus strand of WUAJ01000260.1, from coordinate 1,606 downwards.
TTGCGACGCGTTCTTGATTCGCGATGCACACGACTCGCCCCTGATCCATTGGGAAGTCGTTGACCAATCCGATGTCGATCCAAGGTGCGTCTGCTTCTTGTGCTTGCAGGCTCGGTTTGAATTCTTTCAATCCGCTCACGATGTGCAATGCAAACACGGTGACGGCGCCTGCGATGAGTGCTGTTGCGAGTGCGGGGTGTCGTTCTGACTGGAGCGCGCCGAATACGACATGGAGGAGCACGAACGCGTAGGCGAGGTAGACGAGCATGTGGAGTGATTTCCACAGGCACGGGGTGAGGAAAGCGAGCCAAAAGTCGTGGCTGGTTGATGCCATGACGAAGAGGATAAGGAGTGCGAAGAGTCCCATGATCTCGAAAGGGAAGCCGCTGATGGAGGTGTATGCGTGGTATCCGTCGAAGAGTCCGGCGAAAGGTGAGCGGACGCCGAAGGCGCCGTAGAAGAGCAGCGCGAGTCCGGCGTGGATGAGGGCGGCGAAGAACATCATGACGCCGAGGTGTCTGCGGTTGTAGAGGATCGGAGACATGAGCGGCGTGATGCGCGTGAGTGGTCCGATGCAGAGGATGATGTGGAGGAGGATGATCGCGAGGATGCCGAATGCTCGAATGGCGAGGATCATCGCGGAGATTGCTTCGTCGTCTTTGTAGACCAGTGTGCTTGTAAGGATGAAGGTCGCGACGAAGATCAGGCTCAGGGCGAGCATGATCAGGTCGTAGATTTTTTTGTGCTTGTTCCACTGAACCCAGGTGTAGCTCACGGTCATGGCTGGGCTCCAGCAGGGGTTGAAGTCTCTGGCTGGAACTGCAAGCTTGGGGGTCGGAGGATGAGTGCGGCGATCACGCCGACGGTGAGCAGCGGAGCGAGCAGGATCCAGATCCTCAAGTGTCTCTTGCGGAGTTGGGTATTCAACTGCTTGATCCTGCTTTGAGTTTGGTTCTCCACAGGTACAGGACGATCGGCCAAATCGAGATGGTGCCTGGGAGGAAGATGAAGCGAACTCGTAATGGCGCTCCAGCGGCAACTGGGTCGATCTTACGGATGCCGATGATGACAAATACCAATCCAATGACCGTGCCTACGGCAAAGTACATCCCGAGGAGTATGAGAAAGATTGATGCAGGAGTCATGATGTCGATTCCACAATACAGGACACAGCTTCCCATCATATCACAATCATGGCGGCCATTGAAACCCTTGGTGCCGATACATCTATTTTGAATCCCAGATGGGTGTTAGAATAATCCCATGACATCGATCGAATCTATAGCTGGATGGCGTGAGCGGGTTGATCTTCCTGATTGGAAGGTCCGACGGGTTCGCGCCAAGCTTGATACTGGGGCGAAGACGAGCGCGATTGATGTGGCTCAGTACGAGATGATCGATGACACGCATGTGCGGTTTGAGATTGTGTATCGGACAGAGCCGGAACGGAAGACTCGGTGGGTGGAGGCGCCGTGTCATCGGGTGACGAGCGTGAAACCCAGCAGCGGCGAGGCGAGCGAGCGGGTGATCTGTCACACACGGATCCGGATCGGGGATGATGAGTTCGATGCGGAGGTGGGGGTGGTGGGTCGGAAGGGGATGCTGT
>WUAJ01000259.1 GCA_009827215.1 Phycisphaeraceae bacterium | reverse complement strand
CGCATGATGTGCACACCCAATCCGCCGGGACGGATGTCCTCTAGATCGCGTCCAACGATGTTCTCGGGATTGATCTGCTTCGCTTCGTCTTCGATGATGATCTCGATTCCACCAAAACTATCGGCATCGGGTTTCTGTGGATAGATCGTCAGCCAGATCGGACGATTGGTCTCTTTGTTGTAACCATGACGAATGACATTGCACATCGCTTCATCGAGCGCCAGCGCGATCTTTGAGCATTCCATGTCTCCGAATCCGACTCGATGCGCGATGCAGGACACGAGCTCGCGTGCTCCGCAGAGGTACATCGGATCGGAGACGAGCTCGATCTTGATTGGTTTGGCTTCGGTATGTTGTGCGGTTTTTTTCATAGGCGTTTCAAGCTGTGTTTGTACACTTAAGGAGTGATCCCTCGATTTGACTCTGACGCGTGTGTGCCTCCGGCGGCGTCGAGTTGTTTGGGAATCAACCGTCCTGGTTGTCCGCTTGGGCGCTCTCTGTGTCAGAATCTGACTCTTGATTCATCGGCGAATCCTCATGATCGTCACCACTGCCCGATAAACCGATCCGCTCGTTCCAGCGTTCTATGGCTTCCAATCGCTCCCACTTCGGAGCGGAATGGTTGTATCCAAGAGTGGTTCCCTCGCGTTTCTCGAGTGCTCGAATCGCGAGCATCCGTTCAGCAGGATCTGTCGATCCGAGCTTTTCGACGAGTTTGACCAGTGATTCGGGATCGTTCTCCTGTGAAGACTGTGCGATCGCGTCCAAACGCTTGGACGGCGCGGGTGAATCGAACCCAACTTGCGGATTCGGACATCCTCCCAATACCAGCAGTACCACAGGAAGTGTTCCAATTATTGCGAGGTTGTGCAACCCTCGATCAGATCTCAACATGCGGCAATGCTATGCAAACCCCTCCCAATGGGCCCAGAAGGTCTATTCGTCGCATTGTCAAGAGCAGTTGCACTCTCCCAATCCACGCAGAATCTTGTTCATCACATGATCGAGTGCGTGCCTACACTGCCTCCTAGCTCTCCACAGAGCGGATTTTGTGCATTATCGGACGATAAATAACGATCTAGACTCCTCTAGACGAGGGGTCCATCGATGGGAGTCTTGAGATGACCTCGCCGCACACGCATCACATCCACGATGAAACCGTCCCAGTCCTCGACTTTGGTGGACAGACGGCTCAGCTCATCTGCCGGCGCGTGCGCGATGCCGGAGTCTTCTCCGTCCTCGTCGCCCCCACCATCACGGCTAAGGAGCTAAGAGCGATGAACCCCAAAGGTATCATCCTCTCAGGAGGTCCCGCATCAGTCTCTGCAGAGGGCGCGCCGACGATGGATCCGGCGATCCTCGAGATGGGCATCCCGGTCCTCGGCATCTGCTACGGCATGCAGCTCGGATGTCATCTGCTTGGCGCGACGCTCACGCAGGAAGACCATCGTGAGTTCGGACGCGCGATGCTCAACATCTCGCAGACCGGCAAAGGGCTTTTCGACGCGATCCCGGAATCCACACAAGTCTGGATGTCCCACGGCGATCAGATCACCGACCTCGCCGCGGCGGAACTCGAAGCGACCGCTTCGACGGATACTTGTAAGTGTGCCGCGGTCCGATCGACCAATCCCAAGCACAACTTTCGAGGCGTCCAGTTCCATCCCGAGGTTACGCACACGCTCCACGGCCCCGACATCTTCCGCAACTTCCTCTATGAAATCTGCGAGTGCTCCGGACTCTGGAAGATGGCCGACTTCGCGAACGAACAAGCCGAGAAAATCAAAGCACTCGTCGGCGACAAGCGCGTGATCTGTGGTCTTTCCGGTGGCGTCGATTCGTCCGTCGTCGCGGCGCTCTTGCACAAAGCGATCGGGGATCAGCTCACCTGCGTGTTCGTGGACAACGGCCTGCTCCGCAAGAAGGAACGCGACCTCGTCGAGCATACGTTTAAAGACCACTTCAACATCGATCTGCGTGTCGCGGATGCGTCGAAGGACTTCCTCGATGATCTCGCGGGTGTGACTGATCCGCAGGAGAAGCGGCGCCGGATCGGGCATCGGTTTATTGAGGTGTTTAAGGAAGCCGCGCATGATATTGAGGATGCGGTCTTCCTCGCACAGGGGACGCTCTACCCCGATGTTATCGAATCGGGACACGGCCACTCCGGGAACAGCGCCAACATCAAACTGCATCATAATGTCGGCGGACTCCCAGAAGAACTCGGATTCGACCTCATCGAACCCGTCCGCGAGCTATTCAAAGACGAGGTCCGAGCGCTCGGGACTGTGCTTGGTGTACCCGACGCGATCGTCTGGCGCCATCCGTTCCCAGGTCCCGGACTCGCGGTGCGTGTGCTTGGAGACATCACAGAAGAGAAGCTCGACATCGTCCGCAACGCCGACGAGATCCTGCTCGAAGAAATCGTCGCGGCGGGACTCTACCGCAAAACCAGCCAGGTCTTCGCGGTGCTGCTCCCGATCCAATCGGTCGGGGTGATGGGTGACGGACGGACCTACGAACGCGTGATCGCGCTGCGAGCTGTGGAAACACAGGACTTCATGACAGCGGATTGGGCGCGGATCCCGTTCGATGTGTTGGCGCGGATCTCGACGCGGATTATTAACGAAGTCCGCGGCGTGAATCGCGTGGTTTATGACATCTCAAGCAAACCGCCGGCGACGATTGAGTGGGAGTGATTAATCTACTGAAAACGCACGTGACTTGAATCGTGTTTTTATCGCCTTACTGTCAGTTGAACCAAATCCATACGAGGGATGACCTGCCACCAACCGTAATTCTGGCATGTCATTGTCCTGTATTTCTAGCAGAGTTTCTTGCTGAATGATTTCAGCAAACTCTAATGCTGTATCCAGTGATTTGAACGCCCCAACGATCTCAAAGTCTAATTCATTGCGAATCACAACCAGATGAGCACTATTGCGTTCAATCTTCTCCATTATTAGGCTCTCAGCAGATACATGTTTCCTCTTAAGGATTGAAGTGACTACTTGTATAGATCCGCTGGAAACTTGGGAATTCCGTTGATTCGAGTACTGAACTTGCGTCTTGCCAGACTCAATCCACACACATATTTGAGATTTCTTTCTCGCAGACCAGATTGCCCAGAGATTGATTCCAATAAGCAACAGCACGACAAAACAAAGTATCTGTGCTTCATGGATGCCACCACAGAAGCGAACAAGTCCATTGAATCCAGAAGTCATGAGTACATATATCAATCCTGTGAGAACGGCCCCAGACAAGCTCGTGAACAATATCAATGCAG
>WUAJ01000258.1 GCA_009827215.1 Phycisphaeraceae bacterium | reverse complement strand
AAGAACCAAAGACGCGTTTGGCATCAAAACAGAGTGTTCTTTTGGTTGCTTAGCGGAGAGGGCCTACCAAGTAGTCAAAAAAACCCAGACGAATGGATTTTTGGCTTAAATTCAAGGACATCCCGCTGCGAATGCTGCTAGAAAAGCGGAGAGATCGATGAAGTTGAGCTGACCGTCCGGAGATCCATCGGGATTCCCGGCAAGGTCGGTACATGGCTCACCCTGACTGAACAAACTCAGGTACTCCGATATGTCGATGAAATTGAGCGTCCCATCCGGGCTGCCATCCGGATTTCCAGCGATGTCTGGAGTACAACCAAAGCCTGGACTGTAAAGTATGGTCTGAAAGTGAGCTGCTGGTGTGTACTGACCTGAGGTTGGATCAGCAACACACTCGAGTCCTCCGAAGAAGAAGGTGCCTGCGATGGTCATGAGACCAGAGCCGTCTGGGTTTGTTGTACTCGCTAAGGCGAATGCATCTTCGGTTACACCAGCGGTTGGACCATCCGAAACCCATTCCCAGTTCCCGGCGGTGTCCATCTCTGCGTGACCTGGGGTGGGTGAACCGAAAACGATCCCGGCTGTCGCAAATGCAGCGGGATCTCCATCAATGCCGGTCTGGGTGTCATCGTCGCTGTCAGCGTTATCAATATCAACTGTTCCCGGCTGGATGAACTGGATCGACCACCCCCAATCTGCTAAGCCGTCATTGTCGTGGTCGATGTCAGGTATCGAATCCGAATCGTTGTCTTGAAGGTCAAGTCTTGGATTATGAACACTCGCGCCTTGCTTGTTAGAATCTGTATCACCGATCTCGAAGGTGAGTGATGTGCCGAATGAGGCGCCGAGATCTAGATCTGCGGTCCAGAAAGCGAGCGTTGCGGTGTCTTCTGGATACTCACCTGGAAGACCTTCCAGCCGGAACTGGATGATCGGCAAAGAAGTGCAGTCCAGTTGGGGCGATCTGCCGTTCATGGCATCCCAGTAAATCCAGTTTGCTGCGAACCCTTCGATGCCGTCGGCGATGCTGTCGGAGTCGGTATCTGTGTCGGCATGATCCGAGACCCAGTGTATCTGCACTATATCGACCACCGTGTTTGGGGTGATATCTCCCCAGTCAAAGCAGACTGCGTTCAATGAGAGTGATGTAGACCTGGTTGGATCATCAAGACCAAAGAAAAACTCAGTTGAGAATCCCTCGTCGGCACATTGAGCGCCTGTGTCGGCGATCCAGATGTACGAGCTGGGTTGCAATGAGACCGCGTCTTGCCGATCTCCCGGGTCGATCAGCGTGGTGATCTTCTCTCCGGTCGCGATGTTGAAGTAGATGTGTCCGGCGTGGCGTAAGTTCGCTGCGGTGGGATCGAGTTGGGTGGGGTCTTGTGCGTTTGCGGCCGCACCAACAGTGGACATGAGTAACAGACTGGTAATAAATTCAGACTTCATAATATGACTTTCTTTGGATAACAGTTCAGATTCCTTGACAGAGTCTGAGGTACATTAAAAACCCAGAAATATCGAACATGTTGATTCGCCCATCTGGCCCGCCGTCTGGGTGTCCGGCAATATCGATTCTTGGATCTCGATTTTCGTAGTATTGAAAGAACAGGGATATGTCGATAAAACTAAATGACCCATCCCCATTCAAATCGACGATGTTGCATGCTTCAGAATCACCTGGAGCCCCTGGTCCATAGAGTGTGATCATGAAGTGTGCCGCTGGTGTGTAGCTCTCGTTCGGTTCAGGTGAACAATCCAGACCTCCGAAGTTGAACGGTCCGGCGAAAGGGCCGAGTTGTTGCCCGAGTGGGTCTAACGCCAATGCGAGTATGAATGCGTCATCTGTGAGCCCCGCTGTCGGTCCATCACTCACCCAATCCCAACGATCTTCGACTGAGTCGTATTCAGCATGTCCAGGCGTGGGTGAAGCGATGACCACGCCTGCGAGTGCTTGGTTGGATAGATCGCCATCGATACCGGTCATTGGATCAGAATCGCTGTCTTGATTATCAACATCCGCCGAGCCTGGTTGGATAAATGAGATCGACCACCCCCAATCCGCGAGACCGTTCTCGTTGTAATCGAAATCGGGGATGCTGTCGCTGTTGACATCGCGCATACTCATTAAAGCGTTGTGGAACTCGGCACCTTGCTTATCGCCATCCGAGTCACCGATCTCAAATCTCAGGCTTGATGCAAAGGTAGCGCCGAGATCAATATCAGCCGTGTAAAAACTGACCGATTCCTCGCTTGGTGGGTACTCACCAGGTAACGCGAAGAACATCAAATCGATTATTGGCGTTGCGACCTCTTCGACCACTTCGACTGGCGCCGATCCAACAGCGTCCCAGTAGGTCCAGCGTGCTGCGAATCCGGGAACGCCGTCGGCTTGTGAGTCCGAGTCGAAGTCTGTGTCTGGATGATCTGTGATCCAGTGGATCTGTACGCAATCGACCACAGTGTCCGGTTCGATCTCTCCCCAATCAATCAACGCGTATTCAAGATCACAGCTGGTCCCTGAGCATCCCGAGTTTGGATCTGAGAGCGTGAAGAAGTTACTGGTCGAGAATCCAGCATCGGCGCATTGCGCCCCAGTGTCTGCGATCCAGATTTGTGTTCCCTCTGTTCCATTTGCTGGCTGCTGGGAATCACCATTGTCAAAGATCGTGGTGATCTTTTCGCCGGTAGCGATGTTGTAATAGATGTGTCCGACATGGCGGATGTTCGCGGCGGTGGGGTCGAGTTGGATTGGATCAATGTTCGCCGCGGCTGATCCCGAAAGGACAGCGAGCAGCAACGCGGAATGAGCGGTTGCGTGCATAATGAACTCCTGTGTACCCACGAGCTTAATGAAACCCAATGCAAACGAATGTTTGCCAATCTTGAATATACAGCGATACGAGAAAGAACACAAGGAGATCCCCAAATGTAGTCTTATAACCCTCAAATTCACCTATGGCATTGCCAATAGTGCCTTGTGGGTGTAGCCGCATATAATTGACGACACCCCTTTGAATGGAAGTTCGTCATGACACAGACCACATCGATTACCGGCCCAGGACTTGATAACGTTTCAATCGACCCGCACGCGGTCACGATCTCTGGGATCGTGCTCAATCCGAGCTATACCCCTGAGAATCTGCCGGTTTCGCTGCAGAACTTTGAACGCGATATCAACAATCCCGGCGAGTTTCCCTACACGCGCGGATTGTTCCCGCAGGGATACCTGACTCGCCTGTGGACGATGCGGCAGTTCGCGGGGTTTGGTTCAGCGGACGACACGAATCAGCGGTTCAAGTACCTGCTCGAAGCCGCGAAGACTTCGACGAAGGCGAACAAGATCGGAAGAGG
>WUAJ01000257.1 GCA_009827215.1 Phycisphaeraceae bacterium | reverse complement strand
GCCGTCTACTCGACCCGCCTCCTTGAACAACTCCTCATCAAAGGACACGAGGTCCACCTCGTCGTTTCCGACTATGGCAAGCGCCTCCTCGCCGACGAGATGAACATCACCTCCATCTCCCTCCAAACCCTCTGCCCCCACCTCGCTCAAGATCAGCACCAAGCAACCTACACATCCAACCTCATCATCCACCCCAACAAAGATGTCGGTGCCTCCATCGCCTCCGGATCATTCCTCCACCAAGGCATGGTGATCCTCCCCTGCTCCTCCACCTCTCTCGGCGCGATCGCATCGGGATCCGGATCAAACCTCTTAAGCCGCGCCGCCGCCGTCACGCTCAAAGAGCGCCACCCGCTGATCATCTGCCACCGCGAGTCACCACTGAACCTCATCGACATCGAAAACATGCGCACCCTCACCCTCGCCGGCGCGATCATCGCCCCCACCAACCCAGGCCTCTACCTGCTCCCCACCACCATCAACGAGCTCATCGACTTCACCGTAGGCAAAGCCCTCGACCTCTTAAAGATCCCCCACGACCTCAAAACCCGCTGGGAAGGATGAAGTTTGATTCAGTTCTTCGCGTACTGCCTGCGTCGATCATCCTTGTTCAGCTCGACACTCACCCCGCCGCTCAGCCGCACCGAGTCCTCCCCGAGCTCGCTACAGATCGCGTTGACCAGCTCCGGACGCATGTGCGTCATGACCTTCTTGCCGTCCTCCCGCTCGCCCGGCTCGATCAGCACCCACGCCCCGTCAATCTCCGCGATCACCATCACAGGCCGCGCACTCTTGCCAATCGATAAATCATTCACATCCGCAGGAGTCTCCAAAATCTCGCGCACGCGCCCCAGCACCTCACCCGCGTTCCCATTGACGCGCGTGTTCCGCACCATCACCTGGATCGTCCCCTGCTCAAGCGGATGCCCATCAATCGGCACCACCCGATCCAAAATGATCTGCGCATCACCCCGCGAGTGATCCAATCTCCCCATAAAGAACTTGGGCATGTCCGTATCCGTCAGATGCCCGAACTGCGCATACACATTCGAGAACATCACCGCGTCCGTCGTCCCCGTCGCGTCCTCCACCGTCAGGATCGCCATCTTCTGACCCGCGCTCCTGCCGTTCTTCGTCACGATCGTCCGCGCCCCCTGCACCATAGCAGGCACAATCACCCGCTTATCCTGAGGCAACTTCTTAAGCTCCCCAACTGTCAAAGGCGTAAACACCCGCGCCCAGTCGTTCCACTCCTCCATCGGATGACTCGACACATAAAACCCCAGCGTCTCCTTCTCCTGACGCAGCGTTTCCGCCTCGCTCCACCCCTCCGCCTGAATCAAAGGCGTCTCAGGAACCTCTGCCGGACCCGCCTCCTCACCACCACCGAATCCGAACAACGCCCCCTGCCCCGCCGCCTTGTCCGCCGCGATTGACTGCCCCGCGCTCACCGCCGCCTCGATGCTCGCGATCATGGAAGCACGCTCCTCGCGCGAGTGGATCGCATCAAACGCCCCCGCGCGGATCAGCGCCTCGATCGTCGCCTTGTTCACCGCCCCCGAAGGCACACGCTCGCAGAACTCAAACAAACTCCCGAACGCCTTCCGCTCGGGATTCTCCGGATCACTCCCCAAATCACGTTCGTTGACTATCGCCTCGATCGCCTTGGTCCCCGCCCCCTTGATCGCGCGCATCCCGAACCGAACCTGCCCACCGCTCGCGCTCGGCTCCTCGTCCTCACCATACACCACACTGAAATCCGTCCGCGACAGATTCACATCCGGCGCATTGACCTCCACCCCAGTCCGGATCACCTCACCAGACCTGGGATCAATAAACCGCGTCCGCTTGCAATCATCCAGATACGGGATCCAATCGCTCACCTTCTGCGCCTGGGATTCAAAGCTCAGGAACGACGCCATGTAGTGGTTCGGGAAGTAGGTCTTGAGATACGCCGTCTGATACGCGACGATTGCGTACCCCGTCGAGTGCGACTTGTTGAAGCCGTAGCCCGCGAACTTGAGGATCAAATCAAAGAGCTCCTCGCCCTTCTTCGCGTCCAGCCCCTTCTCCACAGCACCCTCGATAAACTTCGGACGCTCCGCATTAATAATGCTTTCTTTCTTCTTACTAATCGCCTTAATCAGCGAGTACGCGCTGCGCAGCGGGATCCCACCAAGCTCATGCACAATCTGCATGACCTGTTCCTGATAAATCATCACCCCGTAGGTTTCTTCCGTGAAGTGATCCACGATCGCGTGCACCTTGGGAACCTGATCCTCCCCGTGCTTGCGACGGTTATAGTCAGGAATCAGGTCCATCGGACCAGGACGGAACAACGCGTTGGCCGCGATCAAGTCTTCCAACCGGTCGGGTTTCATCTCAGTCAGGAGTCTTCTCATCCCCCCCGATTCAAACTGGAACACCCCGGTCGTATCGCCGCGCTGGAACATATCAAACACATAGGGGTCGTTGAACTTCAATCGCTCAAGATCGAGCGGATGCCCCCCCAAATCAGCCCCCGCGCCCTTCTTTTTCTCGCGCCCCACCGCTTCCCAGATCTTCTCCTCAGGCAGCGTCGCACGGATCCGCTCCTTCGCCCCCTCGATGATCGAGAGCGTCCGCAATCCAAGGAAGTCCATCTTGAGCAGACCCATCATCTCGCAAGTCGGGCCGTCCCACTGCGTGATGACATCCTCGCTCCCCGACTGCTTATACAACGGCACAACCTCATGCAGAGGCCGCGTCGCCACAATCACCCCCGCCGCATGCACACTCGAGTGCCGCGCCTGCCCCTCAAAGGTCCGCCCCGTATCAATGATCCGCTTGACCGTCGGATCCTTGTCGTACCAGTCCTTGAGATCAGGCTCCTGCTCCAGCGCCTTCTCTAGCGTGATCCCAAGATCCTCCGGGATCAGCTTCGCGAGCTTGTCCGCATCCCCGAGCGGGAACTCCATCACGCGCGACACATCGCGGATCGCGGCGCGTGCTTTCAAAGTACCGAAAGTAATGATCTGCGCCACGTGCCCGTACTTCTCGCGCACGTACTGGATCACCTCGCCGCGCCCGTTCTGACACAGATCGATATCGATATCGGGATACTCCGTTCGATCCGGATCGGTAAACCGCTCAAACAGCAAGCCGTAATGCACCGGACACGCGTTGGACAGTCCGAGCACGAACCCCGTCATCGTCCCCACACCCGAACCACGAGCCAGCGACGGGATCCCACGCTGGCGCCCCCAGTTCACAAAGTCCCACACAATCAGGAAGTACGCACTGATCAGCTTGTCCGCAAGGATCTTGAG
>WUAJ01000256.1 GCA_009827215.1 Phycisphaeraceae bacterium | reverse complement strand
ATCGGTGCCGTTGCCGAACTGGAAGCCGTTTGGTCCCCATGGGGTTGATCCGTCGGGGGCGATGCGCTGAATGGTGACGCGTGTCCCGCCGAATCGGTCATCGCGGAACGCGAGTACGGCGTGGTCGGTGGTGTCGAGCGCCAAGCCGTATTCTTGGGTGGACGAGAAGTTCCGGTCCGCGACGAGGATGCCGTTGTGCGCCCAGAGTTCGTTCCCTTCCGCGTCGAGGCGCTGGAGGCGGACGTCGTACCCTGAATCGCTGGAGAACCAGCTGACGTAGCACCCGCCGTCGAGTGTGGGGACGATTTTGGGTTGGACTTGCTCTCCGCTGCCGTCGGCGACGACCTGGTGCATGGTTGAGTCGTCGGTCCATTGTGCGGACGATGGCAGCGCTGCGCACATGAGCAAGGAGGTGCACATGAATAACTTCGTGCGAGATGTTGTGGCGGATTTCATGAAATTTCCTTTGTGTTGATATGGTGCGCCATCTTAACAGAAGTCCGGATATCTACAAAGGAGAACTTGCTGATTCGAACATCGTGCTATGAAAAAATCCGGCTGAGCCGGATTGAGTCGAGTTTGGATTGGATGGTTCGAGACTCAGCGTCTACGACGGCTCATCAGTCCGAGTGTTCCGAGTCCCATCAACGCGGTTGAAGGTGCCGGGATGACGGCGAACGCGAGGTCGTTGAAGGTCGGATCGAACACGGTGAAACCGAATCCATCGTAGAAGTTGGTCGCATTGACGAGATCGCCTTGCGATGATCCGGACCAGACCCATGCGTCGGCGCCGCCGTCAACGAGGATTGCTCCGATTGAGATCCAGTACTGTGTTCCAGCGTCGAGACTGACAGCAGAGGTCATGTCGAGGGTGTATACGAACTCATCACCACCACCAAAGAGCGAAGCGCCGGTAGCGCTGATATCCAGGCGTGCATCAGCAGCCGAGACGGTGTCGGAGTAGACCACGTTCCCGAGGTCTGCGGCTCCGGACATGTCGCTGGTGTAGATGTTGACGACGTAGTCGGACATGTTGGTGAGATCAGCGAACTGGAAGTTCTGCGATCCACCCCACCAGCGGAGTTGATCCGCGGTGGCGCTTGATCCGAGCGTGAAGTTGTCGGCCATGGTCTGACCAAAGAACTGTCCTTCGATCCCATCGGAAAAGAAGCTGGGATTGCCAGGTTGGTCACTGGTCTGGCTGTAGATCTCCGCTTGAGCGAGACCTGTGGTCGCGGCGAGCGCGACGAGCGTAAGAACGCTGTTGATTTTCATTTCATCTCTCCTGTTCTTGTCAAATATGAACATGATAAATTAACGCACGAATCCTGATCCGGCTGCGAAAAATGAGGATATTAGGGTTAAATTCGAATGAAACTGGAGCGTATCATCACTCGATGAACTCCCCACTCGATCAAGAACAGAGCACGGCTTCCAGCGAGCAGATCCATTCAGAGTTCGCTGAGGCGGCGCGATTGGCGGTGGAGTTTGCGTCCAGCACTGCCCATGCTACCCAGCTTGCCCAGTTTGCCGAGTTGATTGCCAGCCGAATCAAGAACGGCGGTAAGGTCCTCGCGATCGGCAACGGCGGCTCGTGCGCCGACGCGATCCACTTCTGCGAGGAGCTGACGGGACGCTATCGTGCGGATCGTCCGTCGATCCCGGCGATCGCGTGCGCCGATCCGGGTCACATCACCTGCACAGCGAATGACTACGGCTTCGACCAGGTCTTCAGCCGATGGGTGGAGGGGCTTGGTGGGAGCAACGATGTGCTCGTCGCGATGTCCACTTCAGGGAACTCGGCGAACATTGTCCGAGCGGTGGAGGTAGCGAAAGAGCGAGGGCTGAGCGTGATGACGCTGCTCGGGAAGTCAGGCGGAAAGCTCGCAGGGATGGGGGACTGCGAGTTCATCGTTCCCGGCGAAACAGCAGATCGCATCCAGGAACTGCACATGCTGATCCTGCACGCACTGGTGGGCGCGATCGAGCGGGCACTGGGATACTGAATCCAAATCAATCTTCCGGATAGATCGGAGCGGCGCAGGTGCCACCCTTGCGCGCGTAGTAGTCCTGATGGTATTCCTCGGCTTCGTAGAACTTCGCGCCCTCGGCACGGCGGAGCTCGGTCGTGATCTTGCGCTTCGACCAGCGTCCTTCCTTCTGCTGAGCTTCGAGGAACGCTTTCGCTTGCTCGTGCTGCTCGTCGCTTGTGGTGAAGATCGCGGAGCGGTACTGCGTGCCGACATCAGGACCTTGGCGATTGCCTTGGGTTGGTTCGTGGATGCGGAAAAACCAGGACAGGAGCTTTTCGTAACTCACCACGGCTGGGTCGAAGGTCACCTTGACCGATTCCGCATGTCCCGTCACTCCGGTGCAGACCTCGCGGTACGACGGCTCGCGTGAGTCGTCACCACCTTGGAATCCGGAGACGGCGTCGATAACACCGATGTGCTTCTCGTAGCGATCCTCGATCCCCCAGAAGCATCCGCCGGCAAAGTACGCGACTTCGAGCGTGCTTGGTTGCGCCATCTCAGGGAGCTCATCGCCGGCTTCAAAGAACTCGAGCGATGCGGAGTTGACGCAGAAACGAAGTCCAGTTGGTTTGGGTCCATCGGGGAAGACATGTCCGAGGTGTCCGCCGCAGCGGGCGCAGAGGATCTCGGTGCGTGCCATGAAGTGGGAGTTGTCTTCTTCGGTCGCGACATGCTGTGGATCAACAGGCTGGAAGAAGCTTGGCCAACCGGTTCCAGAGTGGAACTTGGAGTTGCTCCCAAAGAGCGGGAGTTTGCAGAGTCGGCAGTGGTAGTTGCCGTCTTTCTTGTTGTCGAGGAGGTTGCCGCAGAAGGGGGGTTCGGTTCCTTCGTTGAGGATGATCTTGCGTTCTTCGTCGGTCAAGTCCTTCGCGAGTTCCTGGATCTTCTCGTCGCTCAGCGGCGTGATGTTGTGACCTGATTTGGAGTACAGAACTTCTGTGGTGTTTAGGGGGGTCATTCGTGGCTTCTCGTATGGTCCAGACGCCGAGGCGTGCGTGGTGATTGCGGTATAGGTGGCGAGGGGGAGTGCGGCTCCGAGTACGCCGAGCACGAGGGCGCGGATGATGCGGACTGTGATGGTCACGGGAACCTCCTGGGGGTTGTTCTGTAGAAGATATACGAACAACGCTCCTCGCGTGACGCTTATTCCGGCTCGTTCTCAGTGAGTTTTTTGCGTATGAGCGTGTCAAAGAGTGCACCAATACCCTCATAGAAAATATCTTCATATCCTATAAAGAGACCGAACTGCATCTCGGCTTGACGGACGAACATCAG
>WUAJ01000255.1 GCA_009827215.1 Phycisphaeraceae bacterium | reverse complement strand
AGCGGCGATGATGGGATCTTCAGGGATAGGCTGACCGATCATATTTCGAGACCGATCGGCACGCTTTGGAGAGCTATTGCAGCCCGTGAGTCCTGAGACGAGTCCGGCGAGCGCAAGAAGTGATCCTGCGCGTGCTCCGAGATGGAGAACCTCCCGTCTGCTGGCCGAAGAAGACTGTGCTGGATTTTCCATGGCATACCTCGATTTTCGGATGATCGATCCTGTCTAGTTCTTCGGTCAGATACCCGGATCTGGTACAATGCTAACGATCCAATTCACTTTATGCAAGGCGGGCATGGGTGAGCATCCAGTTCTGGAGGTCCTTCGGGTCCGGGTCGATGTGATTTCTACATTGGGGAGGTGGCATGATGGCCATCAGACGAGCATTATTATGCGGACTGTTGATGCTGCTCTCGAGCATCAGCTTCGGGAAAGCCGATGCGGACATGGGAGCCGAGGAAGCGATGGCGCAGTACCATGCAGCCCAAGCGGCGCATGTATTGGCGCTTGAGCAACTCCGAATCGCTGAAGTCAATCTAGAGCGTGCGACCGCCCAAGCGATCGCTCTTGGTTTGATTACTGATCCTGATCAGCCTGAGACTCCACCCGCGGCTCCTCCTCCATCCCAAGATCCGAAGCCGGATCCGAAACCTGAACCCAAACCACAACCCAAGCCTGAACCGAAACCTGTTCCACCACCTGAAGAGGTGAAGAAAAAGGACGAAGGACCGTCATTCTGGAAAGACTGGAAACGATCTGTTCGAGTGGGATTCAATACCTCGTCAGGGAATACTGAGAATACAAACCTCAACCTCCAGTTCCACACCAAGCGCCGTTCCAAGAAATACCTCACAAAGCTGGATACTGAGTACCGATTCGCGACGCGGAACGGGGTCGATTCTCAGAATCGACTCGATATCGACTTCCGGCATGAGTGGCTCGCTCCAGAAGGGAGCAAGATTGGATGGTGGACCACAGCCAGCGCGGAGTTTGATGAGTTCCAAGACTGGGACTACAGACTCTCAGCACACGGCGGGATCAGCTATCAGTTCATTAAGAATGACAAGACGAACTTCAAAGGCCGAACCGGTTTCGGTGGCTCACAGACATTCGGTGGAACTCAAGACGACTTCCGACCAGAAGCTCTGGTCACTGGTCTAGATCTGAGGCACCGTTTTAATGAGGTCATGAATGTCGAAGCGGGAATGGAGTACTTCGTTGATGTCTCGGAGGTTTCGCGTGATCGTCTCAATAATCATGTCAAGTGGAACATCCTCCTCGATAAAGAGAGCAACATGAACCTCCAGTTCAAGCTCACACATCGGTACGATTCAGAACCCGGCGGGCGGAAAGACAACAATGATGTGTATTTCGACATCACCGTCGGTTGGCAGTTCTAGACTGTAAGAACTTGAAATCTCGCAATCTCGCACTGAATCGGAGCAAGAGCGCATGCAAGACGCAACGAATGCTGTTGAACAAGTCAATGAAACCGCCCAAGCTGTTGAGGCAAGCGGCGGTGTGACCGAAGGATTCGGGGATCTCGTTTCCCGGATTTCACAAGGTGATCTGAGCAATGACACATGGATCCTCGCATGGGAGACGATCGGTCAACCCGTGCTGCTCGCAATCGTTCTTATTATCGCGGTCTTCATCGCCGCGGGTTGGGCTCGTAAGCTCGTAGGCAAAGCGGTCCGGAAAGCGAATGTCGAGGAAACACTCGCTCGATTCCTCTCCAATATGGCGCGCTACATCGTGCTCATCGCTGGAGGCGTCGCGATCCTTGGGACTCTCGGCATCGAGACCGCAAGCTTCGCGGCTGTTCTCGCGGCCGTCGGCTTTGCGATCGGTATGGCGATGTCCGGCATGCTCGGCAATATCGCGGCCGGCATCATGCTGCTGCTCTTCCGTCCGTTCAAGGTGGGGGATGTAGTCGATGCGGGTGGCGTGAAGGGCAAGATCTTTGAGATCGGTTTGTTCACGACCGTCTTTGATACGCCTGACAATCGCCGGATCATCGTCCCGAATAACTCGATCTTCGGCGACAACATCGAGAACGTCTCGTTCCACAGCACTCGTCGCGTCAATGTCGCTGTCGGGACTGACTACGGCGCTGACATCGACAAGGCGCGTGAGGTGCTTCTGGAAGCCGCGAAGAACTCGCCCAATGTCCTTGAGGACCCCGCCCCGGCGGTTGTGCTGACTGGGTTGGGCGGTTCGTCCATCGACTGGGATGTCCGAGTGTGGGTGAAAGCGGAGAACTTCTGGGAGGTTCAGGATCGACTCACTCGCGACGTGAAGTACGCGCTGGACAACGCTGAGATCGGCATCCCGTTCCCGCAGATGGATGTCCACATCGACGGCAAAGTCGCTCAATCCTGAGCGGATTCATTCCGGATCCGATCGAGCCATTTACACCAGATCGAGAGCACCAGCAGCATGTAGAGCCGCTGGGAGTGGTCGCGTCCGCGCCAAGGGTTGATCGATTTCTCTCCGGCCGCGTCGTGCTCTTTGAGCATCTGCTCGACGAACTTCATGTTGATCTGGACGCCCGATTCTTCGAGTCCTGGGAATGGGTCCGACGAGCGGAGGTGGTCGAGGAGGAGTTGACGCATGGAGCCGTAGTCGGAGCGGAACCACTCCCCGATCGGGATCGCGAAACCTTGCTTGGGTCGATCGACGATGTGGTCGGGGAGGTACTTGCGGGCGACTTGTTTGAGGAGTCCCTTGCGCTCGCCGTTGGGCATGAGGATGTCTAGCGGTGTCCGCATCGCGGCTTCGACGAGATCGCGTGCGAGAAACGGGGCGCGGACTTCCAGACCGACCGCCATGGATGCGGTGTCGGTCTTGCGGAGTAGGTCGTCGGGGAGGTAGTTGGTGAAGTCGTGTCTGAGCGGATCGGTAATCTCGTGGAAAGTGGCATTGCCGACTGACTCGCCATCTATGCTTGGGATGAGCTTGCTCAGATCAGGAGTCGGGAAGATCGCGAGGAGTTCGCTATACCCGCCGTAGCGAGCAGCGGTGGCAAGGCGTGCGAGGTAGGTGGTCTTGCTTCCGAGATCTCGTTGATCGAGCAGCGAGGTGGGGATGAGCTTGAGCAGGTGGTGCCAACGATTAAGCATCGGCGCGATGGTGTGTCTGCGGTATCCACCGAAGAGTTCGTCGCCGCCGTCTCCCGAGAGTGCGACCTTGATGTGCTCGCGTGCAGCTTTCGAGACCCAGTAGGTCGGGAGCAGCGAGCTATCACCAAACGGGAGTCCGAGCTGCTCGATCAGTTTGATGAGGTCCTGAGCGGGGTTCAGTTCGCAATCGAGCGTGGTGTGATTCGTGCCAATGGACTCTGCGGTCTGTTGCGCCGCGACGGATTCGTCATAA
>WUAJ01000254.1 GCA_009827215.1 Phycisphaeraceae bacterium | reverse complement strand
CTGCGGAGCGTTGTTGACCGCATGCACCAAGCACGAGGGTGGCTGGAATCGCGGCTACCATAGCCGCACGCAAACTGAGTGTGTTCGTCGAGCGCATAGTGTCCCCATCGAGTCATTTCGAAGCGATCTTGTGCGGAATAGCGAATCACCCTGAGAGTGATCAACATTGCGCTTCGATTGTGTCGATATGGAGATAGATACCACAAAAAGCCCCCAATTCCTAGGATTTTATCGGCATCGAGTGTTAAATTACCGGTAGGGACAGTGGTCGAACGAACATGCATGGAGTGCATTGTGCCGCGTCTCAGACTCTTCAATCTCACACTTCCAGTGACTGCCTTGGGCGCAACGCTATCGACTACGCCGCTATCCCTCTGCGCAACAACCATTTATGCCGCTGAAGCCATTGTGACACAACCAGAACCTTCATCTGCCGGGATAGAGCCAACCCGAGATGGACAAGGTTATCGTGTGACAGGTATTCGTTTGGGATATGGGATTGAGCACCCTGATGCCCCAAACCTCGAAAATCTACTCCAGATTCAAGTTCCTCTCACACTGACAGAGCAAGGCTACATCGGTGCCGTCGAAGGGGCAGCGATCGAATCCATCACGATCGGCCTGATAGGATCTGAAGGCCCTGTGACGCTCTACGGCAGTGCTCTAGCGACGATTATCCAGGCGGTGCGCGATGAGATGGAATCTCAGTACGGCTTCCTTGGTCATCTCGTGACACCATCTCCGAACGAGATCGCCTTCCAGACTACACAAGAAGATCTTCGTGGACCTGGTGATTTCCCCCTGACGATACTGATCTGGCCGGCGTCCGTTGGTGAAGTCCGGACAGTCGCGCTCGGAGACCGCATAGCAGAGCGAGATTCAGAAGACGACGAATCCAACATCAATCACCCAGCTCACAAACGCCAACGAATCCGTCTTGATATCGGTGAAGGAGATCTGCTGACCAAGCGTACGGTTGATGATGAGATCCACAGACTGAATCGTCACCCTGGTCGGAGAGCGGATGTCTCCATCGCGCCGTCTGATGAACAAGGCAAAGTCGTTGTTGACTACCTGATCTCGGAACCGAAGCAATGGACCGCGTACGCAAGCATTTCCAACACAGGTACTCGCAGCACCAACGAATGGCAAGAACGCTTCGGGTTCGTGCATCGCCAACTCACTGGGCAAGATGACATTCTCCAAATCGACTACATCACCGCGGCATTCGACTCTTCACACGCGATACTCGGCTCGTATTCTTTCGACCTCGGACCTGATTTCCGCGCCAAAGTCCACGGGCGATGGAATCAATACACCGCATCGGATGTCGGACTCGGATTCGAAAGCTTCAAAGGCGAGGGGTATGAATACGGTGCTGAGATCTCGACCAACATCTGGCAGGATGGTCCCCGGTTCCTCGACCTCTTTGGTGGAATCCGCTTCGAGAACATTGATGTGGACAATCGTGTCCTACTGATCACAGGGAATGAGAACTTCTTGCTCCCATTTGCTGGACTCCGCTATCAAAAATCAACGCCGCTCCATACCTCGTATGGTGAAATTCGGTTCGAAACCAACCTTGCACAAGCGGCTGGTACGAGTGAGAACCGGATCGGTGCATTGGGCCGACCACTCGCAGAGAATGAGTTCTCAACACTGAGCGGGCAACTGACACACTCCTTTTTCCTCGAACCGATATTTGATCCAATGGGATTCCGAGGTGATCGAGGAATAGACGACATGACATTGGCACATGAGTTGGTTCTCTCTGTGCGCGGTCAGAGCAGTTTGGGGTCTCGATTGGTCCCCAACTTCCAGACAGTCGCCGGCGGTGCATCGAGTGTTCGCGGATACAAGGAGTCGGTCGCAGTGGGGGACAACGCGATTATCGGAACCATCGAATATCGATTCCATCTTGGAAAAGCGACTCCCGTCACGACCGAAACAACAAATTTGTTCGGTTCTTCCTTCAGAAATGCAAGAACTCGACCTTATGGAGCCGCAGATTGGGATCTCATCTTCTCGGGATTCGTAGATATAGGACGGGTAACCGTACAGGACGCCCTCTTCTTTGAAAATGAAGAGACTCTGGTTGGCGTAGGTGTCGGAATCGAGGCACAGTTAAAGCGAAATCTAACGCTCCGTTTGAACTACGGGATGGCGCTCACCAGAATCGGCGGCGGCTTGACGACCGCCACAGATGTTGGGGACTCGAGGTTGCATTTCAGCGCAACCGTTGCTTTCTGACATACACCTATTGGAGGATCTTCCAATGACAACCAAAGACATGAACTTCCCTCGCGGGCGACTCAGCGCCGCGCTTATGGCCTTTGCAGGACTCAGCATGGGGCTCGCGACACCGCTTGCCTTTGCGAATCCACACGAGGATGATGCCACAATCGTCGCTGGCACGGCGATCTTTGACGCTAACGGCAATCTCTTGACCATCACAACCAGTGATATGTCGATCATCGATTGGCTTTCGTTCAACATCGGAGTTGGAGAGACTGTCCAGTTCATCATGCCCAACGCGCAGTCGCGTGTACTCAATCGCATCAGCGGAGCAACACCTTCAGAGATCAATGGCACCCTGACGGCGAACGGTCAGGTGTTCTTGGTGAATCCATCAGGGATCGTCTTTGGTGAGAACGCCGTGGTCAACGCGGGCAGTCTGTACGCCGCAGCAGGAAACATCTCCAATGCGGACTTCGCGTCAGAAACCTACCGATTCACAGATCTCTCCGGATCTGTGATCAATCGTGGACACCTGCAAGGCAATGTCATCGCGATGCTTGGTGGTCAAGTCGCGAACATGGGAACAATCTCTGCTCCAGAAGGCACAGTGATCATGGCCGCCGGTGAACAGGTTCTCATCGGGACGCATCTTGGAAGCCGATTCGTTGAGATTGAAGTCCCTCTCAGTGCCTCAGAGGCAACCACAACCGAGAACTCTGCACCTCGACTCGCGGCGGGTGATGTCTATTCCATCGCCGCATGGAATACAGGGACGATCGAAGCGGACCATGTGTTCATGAAAGCCGAGGGCGGCGATGTCCTGGTTTCTGGAAACATCGATGCGACTGGAGTTGATGACAATGGGTTCCTCACTGTTCGTGGTGACAACATCATCGTTGAGCAAAACGCTGAAAGCAGAGGAACCCCGATCACCGCTGGATCGGTAAAGATGACCGCTGGACCAAGTGGTGTGATCGATCTCGGGACGAACATTCACTCAACAGGAGCCGGCATCGCATTCTTTGGCGATGTCCGACTCACAGAGAGTGTCGCTCTCAACAGCACAGGAGCTTTCAGCGACACCATCTTCAGTGGCGATGTTTATTCTGAAGCTGGTGAGTACAACACACTCAGCGTCTTTGCTAGCA
>WUAJ01000253.1 GCA_009827215.1 Phycisphaeraceae bacterium | reverse complement strand
CAGATCTGTCAGATCGCGGCTTCACTTGATAAGAATCCAGACGGCTCAATGCGTGCGAAGGTCATCGTGCTTGATGAGCCGACCTCGTCGTTGTCCGTGTCTGAAGCTTCCATCCTCATGGATATCACTCGCGATCTTGCGGCACAGGGACTGACCATCATCTATGTATCGCATCGCATGAGTGAGATCTTCACATGCTGTGATCGTGTCAGTATCCTGCGTGATGGCAAGTTTGTCGCAACCAATATCGTTGCGGATATCGATGAGCCCACGCTCGTGGAGCAGATGATTGGTCGTCGGATCGAGACTCCGATCTCGAAGGGAGAGTCGGTATCTGTGGAAACGCAGGCGCTTCGTGCAGAGGTGCAGGGTAGCGAATCCCATCATGAGATTTCGCATACTCCCGTCATGACTCTGCGTGGGGTAAGCTCGCCTGGCAAGCTTGATGATTGCAGTCTGGACCTGCACGCCGGAGAGGTCCTTGGGATCGGTGGTCTTGTTGGCGCCGGACGCTCCGAACTGTTCGATGCAATTTTCAACATCGACACCAGGGCGCGAGGCTCTGTGAAAGTTGAAGGCAAGGAAATCCTTGGTAAGGGCATCCGAGCCGCGATCGACGCCGGTGTTGGTCTTGGGTATGTCCCTGAAGACCGTCGAATCCAAGGATTGTTCTTCAACCTCGGGATCGATGAGAATATCCTTGCGCCGATCATGAATCGGATCGCGCGTGTCGCAGGAATTCGGAATCGAGGATCAGAACTCGACGCCGTGAAGCAACGGATCGAGCGATTCCAGATCAAGACCGCATCCCTCAGCGAGACCACTCCCGGCGAACTCTCGGGAGGAAACCAGCAGAAGCTCCTGATCGCTCGCTGGATGACCGATCAAACCAAAGTGCTACTGCTTGACGAACCCACGCGTGGGATCGATGTAGGAACCAAAGCGGAGATCTACAAGCTCATCCGTCAAGCCGCGGATGAGGGGCTCGCGATCTTACTTGTATCATCGGAGATGCCGGAGCTGCTCGCGTTGTCCGATCGGATCCTGGTCATGGGAGAAGGGCAGATCAAAGGCGAACTTACCGGTTCTGACATGAACCAGACCAATATCCTCACTCTCGCGACCAAAGAGCGTGAGCATACATCCATTGCCTGAATGAGTCACAATCTCAGTGTGACTCAACTCGGACAGGCTTGTCACTGTTGATCACACGCGCCGTGATCGTGCGATCTGGATAAGACAACTCGCCGTCATGGTGCTTGATGTATACGACGATTTCATCACCTCGATCTTTCGCGTGAATTGTGGATTCGCGGAAGCCATCCATGAGGTAATCGAAGCCCTCGCCCTCGTCTTCGTAAAGGAATCCCTTTGCGTAACCCTTCGCGTTCAGATGCACAACAAGCGACAGTTCATCACGCGAATCTGGACGATCACCGAAGTATTGAGTCACAGGAGCGGTTGCAATCACCGTCCCAGGCTTGATGTACATCTTCGGGAGATGCGGGTCCTTTGAGTCTCTCCCTGATTCAAAATCTGGGAAGTCAAACTCAGCCCACTCAACGCCATCGATTGCTTTAGGTAAGATCGAAACACGATCCGCTTCAGGTGTCGCTTTGGTCACGATCAGCAGGTCAGATCCTATCAAAAATGAGTCATCCTCCGAACGCAGCGCCATATCCGTTGGATCAGCAAAGAAGGTAGGACGCATGATTGGCATACCTGTATCCGCGGATTCCTTGAAGAGAGTGTAGATATAAGGCATTAAGCGATAACGACGCTCCAGCGCCCGTCGGCTGGTCGCTTCTACTTCTTCGCCGAACGACCAAGGTTCCTTATCAATGTTGCCCTTCGCCGTATGTCCGCGTGAGAATGGGAACAGCGTGCCGAATCCCATCCATCGTTGGAAGAGCTCGCCGTCACCGTTGTACGCGAATCCGCCGATATCAGGTCCAACGAAAGGCTGTCCAGAGAGACTCAGGTTCAGCGACATCGGGATCGACATGTCGAGGTGCGCCCAGTTCGCGCTGTTGTCTCCCGTCCATGTAGCTCCGTAACGATGACCACCAATGAAGTTTGCTCGGGAGAGTACGAACGGGCGTTTGTCTGGATTAGCCGCCATGACCCCTTCGCGCGTGGCGCGGATCATCTGCATGCCGTAGACATTGTGGTAGCGATCGTGAGTGTCTGTCCCGCCGAGTTCCGGATCAGCACGATGCACATTGGTCTCCGGCATGGTCTTGGACTCGACATTGAACACCGCTGGTTCATTCATGTCGTTCCAGACGCCGTCTATGTTGTAGGCCATGAAGTCCTCGTACAAGCTCGCCCACCAACGGCGGACATCCTTGTTGAGGTAATCTGGGAAGACGCACACGCCTGGCCAGACCTCGCCGTTGTAGACATTGCCGTCTTTGTCGCGGACCCACGCGTCGTGCTCATCACCAGAATCCGAGACGAAGTAGCCGTCCTCGTCTTTGACGCCGGGGTCGATCATCCAGACATTCGAGAAGCCCTTGGTATCGAGCCAGTCATTGAGCCCCTTAGGATCTGGGAACTGTTCTTTGTCAAAGGTGAAGACGCGATACTCGTCCATGTAATCAATATCCATCCAGATCACATCCGCAGGGAGTTTGCGAGCTCGGAACTCGTTAACAACTTCTTTAACCCGTGAATCTGGGTTATATGAATAGCGGCATTGGTGGTATCCCACTGCCCATTTCGGAGGCATCGCGATGGATCCAGTCAACTTCCCGAGTCCCAGCATGACTTCCTGTGGGGAATCCCCCTCAATGACGATCACAGCAAAGTCGCCGCCTTCGGCGCGGAAAGTGATCCCATCTCGTAGATCGATCTCACAGCGATAAGTGGTATCTGCAAGCACACCAAACGCCGAGCCATCTCGGCGAACAGCGAGGACCCAAGGATGAGAGGTGTACAAGTTCGGATCACCAAGCCCGTATCCGAACGCGTCGTAGTTCCATGTTTCAGTAACAAATCCGTTCCGGAGGAGCGGTCCGGCGCATTCGCCTGTGCCATAGAGAGAAGTGCCAGTCTCGATCGAGATGCTTGCAACCGTTCGCCCGGTCTCGGGATCATTGGAATAGCTCGGAGCGGTCTTCAGTTGATCGAGGCTCACATCGCCGAGTGATTCAAACTCTTGAACGAGTGCGAAGGAGGGTTTGCGAAAATCACGAGCATGATAAGAGCGGTCATAGCGGACAATCCCATCGCCAATCATCTGCGCCACTTGCGCACTGAGTGTGACGGAAGTGAACGAAATGGTGAGAATACAGAGTATGGATCTGATTGTGTTGTTGATCATGATGCGTCTCAAAAGCGG
>WUAJ01000252.1 GCA_009827215.1 Phycisphaeraceae bacterium | reverse complement strand
GATTGTTGATGCAATCCGATGTGCGGATTCGACACACTCAATCCCGAGTGCAACAGAACTCGGTTGGCTGAACACAACA
This sequence comes from Phycisphaeraceae bacterium, assembly GCA_009827215.1. GTDB lineage: Bacteria > Planctomycetota > Phycisphaerae > Phycisphaerales > UBA1924 > UBA1924. The sequence continues at coordinate 3,314 of WUAJ01000252.1, read as the reverse complement.
ACTGAGCAAGATTGACCAATGCCTAACGACGGCCCATTTCTCCATCTCCACTCACTCGAAGCCAGCCAACTGGGTGATGGTCTTGAGAACGGACTGAGTCCTGCAGTGCTTCGAAGTTTGTCTTCAAGAGCAATATTTCTCGCTACTCCAGATGATCTTGTTGTGGTTGACCGGGAACCTGATCCAAGCTGGATCGAGTATCTTCAGCGAGTTGGACTCAAACTCCCGCAAATCAGAGTCGCGCAGGGTGAGGGGGAAACACTCGTCGAGCGGATCACGGATGATGCAGAGTTGTGTGCCGAGCTCAGAGAAAGAGGATATCCCATCAAGCCGTATATGGGGAGCATCCAGAATCAGACGCTCGCGCATCAACTCGGACTCCGCTACATCGCTCCCGACAGCCAACTCGTCGATCGACTCAATCACAAGAGTAATCTCGATCAGATTTTACTGGAGATTGGACTCCCCCGTATCCCGACTGAAGTCAGCACCCGAGATCAGATCGTACACGATGCTCGTTTTGCGTTCGAGGAGCATGGCTCACTGATGATCCGTTCTGATCTCAGCATCGGTGGGCACGGCGTCTGGAGAATCGAAAACACTCAAGGTATTGACCAACTCGCAAATGGAATCAAGGTAGCCAACCCTGATCGTAAGTTCATTTGGCAACCACTCAAAGCGGTCACCAACTCACCCAATGTGCAATACGAAATCACGGATGATTCATGCACATTGCTTGGAATCTCCGCTCAACAGATGACCGAGAGTTTCGCGTTTGGCGGCAATAATTTTCCAAGCCCACTTTCAAATAACCAGTCAATTCTCGATCAATCCCAAGAAACAGCCCAATGGCTCCAAACGCAAGGCTACCGAGGGCTCGTGGGATTCGACTTCATTGTCACAACAAATCAAGAAGTCTATATCGTCGAGATCAATCCAAGGGTCAATACATCCACCTTTCCTCTGATATTGAGTCATCATCTTGGAGTGGAGGCTTTCAAACTCATGACGGGATTGCCAACCCAAACAGTTGGGTTTGATGAACTTCAATCTTTAATCGGCTCTGAGTTGCTCTATGATCAACATCGAAAGGATGGGATCATCCCACTGATGATCCCGACCAAAGATCGGCCGGTTTGTGATGTCATGGTGTTCGCAAACACGCGAGATGAAACAGAAGTCATCGCAGACCGGTTGGATAATCGACTCGGAGCGTTTCTGTCTGCAAGGAACGCCCCATGAAATCAAGCACGCTCATCATGATCGCTCATCAGCACGGCACACCTGTCTATATATACGACGGCGGCGCTATACGATCCACAGTTCAAACTCTGACGGATGCTCTCCAAGGAGAAGTGGAGGTGTATTACAGCATCAAAGCGAATCCAGCTTTAGCGGTGTGTTCATTGATCCGTCAATCGGGAGTAGATGGAGCCGAGATCGCATCGAGTGGCGAGCTCGAAGCTGCGATTGCAAGCGGGTATGACCCCTATAGCCTACTCTTTGCCGGCCCAGGAAAGACAGACGAAGAACTCCGCCTAGCGATCGCTGCAGGAGTGGGGCAGATCAATGCGGAATCGATCCATGAGATCCGTCGAATTCAATCAATTGCTCAAGAGCTGAGCAAGAAACAGCGTGTTGGTGTCCGTGTTAACCTAGACACAGATTCATCCAATCCAGCGCGGATCTCCACATCCGGTGCTGGACAGAAGTTCGGAATCAATGAATCCCAAACGATCTCAGCGATTCGCGAGATCGAAGAGTCGTCACATCTGAGTTTCACCGGCATCCACACCATGCTTGGTTCACAGATCCTCAACACTCATACTCTGGTAAGAAACTGCAAATCGACCATCTCAATGGTCACTCGCATTGCTCAAGAACTGAGACTCCCTATTCCATCGATCAACTTCGGAGGGGGCTTGGGTGTCCCACATACTGAGGATGACGATCAGTTTGATATCAGCGACTTCGGACGCGAGTTGGTTCAACTGGTGAATGAGATCAAAGCAAATCAACTGTTCCGGGATTGCCGATTCATGATCGAGCCTGGGAGAATCCTTGTTTCCAAGCACGGCATCTACCTCGCGAAGGTCATCGATGTCAAAGAATCGGATAACTCGAACATCGCAATACTCGATGGCGGGATAAATCACGCACTGCTCCCAATCACGGCGAACCAGTATCAGGTCGAAGTGATCAACCGAAAGCCGACAGAAAGCACAACCCCGATCACCATCGGAGGGCCACTCTGTACCTCTGCTGATCAATGGCGATCACAGGTCCAGCTCAGCGATGTTCAGATCGGAGATCTGATCGCGATGCAGAACGCCGGCGCGTATGGACTCACCGCTTCCATGACCAAGTTCCTCAGCCGGGAAACACCAGCAGAAGTTTTGGTTTTAGACGGCCGAGTTCATCTGATACGAGAGCCTTCAAAGCCGGCAGATGTCTTGCGTGGGCAATCCGTCCCGAGCGAACTCCAAGAAGACTAAACTCCACCATGCGGGTGATCCGAACGATCAAAGAAATGTCCGAATGGGTTGATTCCACCAGAGATCCAATCGCTCTCGTACCCACTCAGGGATGCCTCCATCATGGGCATGAATCACTTCTACACGCTGCGAAGCGTGCTGTGGATGATCACAGTTCAGTAGTGATGAGCCTTTTCGTAAACCCACTTCAGTTCAGAAAGCCTGCGTACGAAGCATATCCAAGGCAGGAAAATCAGGATCTTGAACTCGCTGAGAACGCAGGCGTGGATGTTGTCTTCGCACCAGAAGTGTTCGGCATGTACCCTGAAGCACGAGATCTCGATTGGATATTTAATCTTCAGAACGGGGAATCCGGACCTCGGGATCATGAGCGATTCACAATTGATCATCCAAGAGATTCTCCGGAGTTCGAGTATGTGCGTGTTCCCCAGCGCTTGACTCATCGCATGGATGGGATCGACCATCCCTGGCACTTTGATGGCGTGGCAACAGTCGTTCGAAGACTATTTGAGATTGTCCAACCGGATACTTCGTACTTTGGACTCAAAGATATCCAGCAGCTCGCAATCTTGCGATCATTGAATCTTTGGATGGATTCTCCTACGAAGATTGTTCCAATCCCAGTAGTTCGAGATCACGACGGGCTCTCGTCAAGCTCGCGACTGGTCTTGCTTGATGATGAGCAACGCACCATTGCATGTCAGGTTGTCAAGCTCCTGAATGAAGCGTTCCTGCATATCAGATCATCGAGAGTCTCGGTTGTTGATGCGCTGCGTAAGTTTCATGATGCGTGCGAGTCTATGGAAACTGAGGTCAACC
>WUAJ01000251.1 GCA_009827215.1 Phycisphaeraceae bacterium | reverse complement strand
ATCGATCAACCAGACGAATCGGTCATGTGGTCGCTCAGCTTCTACCTCCAGTCGCTCGATGACGAGGAAGTCATCCTGCGTGGTGCGGATGTTTGGCTCATCAATCGCGATCGCATTGTCTACGAGGGGCTCACGCTCGAGAATCCGCAAGAGCTGCTCATGGGAGAGCTCGGCAGAGCGAGTCGATACTACAAGAAGCTCGAAGACGCGCTCGACGAGAGCGAGCCGATCCAACTTCTCATCGAGACCAAAGAAGCGTACCGCTTCCTCCGCGAGGTCAAACCGGTCCTGGAAGAACAAGGGTTCGGCGTCGAATGTCCGAGCTGGTGGGACTCACAAGCGGGACGATTGGGCACCAAGCTCAAGATCGATTCGGATCCATCAGAAATGGTGCTCGGCGAGGGCGCCGACGCGGACGCCGCAGGAGCACAGCTTGGTCTTGGAACGCTCGTCGGATACCACTGGGAAATCGCGATCGGGGACACCACCCTCACGCTCCACGAGTTTGAGGAACTGGCGCAGAAGAACTCGCCGCTGGTCCGCATTGGTGGTCAGTGGGTCGAGATCCGTCCGGAAGACGTCGAGAACGCGATCAGTTTCATGCGTGAGAATCCCGGCGGAGAGATGGAACTCGGAGAAGCGATGCAGCTCGCGCTCGCCTCAGATTCCTCGCAGACGGGACTCCCGGTCACCGGCGTCGAAGCAACTGGATGGGTCGCGTCCATGCTCGGAGGAGAGGGCGGCGTCTCGCTCGAACTCCCGATGCTCGATACTCCGGAGATGTTCAAGGGCACGCTGCGTCCGTACCAAGCTCGCGGCTTGAGCTGGATGGCGTTCATGGAACGTTTCGGATTCGGCGCGTGTCTCGCAGACGACATGGGTCTTGGTAAGACGATCCAGATGATCGCGCTCATCCTCCACGAGCGCGCCAGCAACCCCGATGGAGTGGACCCAACGCTGCTCATCGTTCCTATGTCCGTCATCGGGAACTGGGTCAAAGAGTTCGAGCGCTTCGCGCCGAGCATCAAGGTCCAGGTCCACCACGGCGTGGATCGCAAGCAAGGCGACACCTTTGTCACAACAGCTGAAGATGTCGATGTTGTCATCACGACCTACGCGCTCGTGCATCGTGACAACGAGTTCATCACCAAGGTCAAGTGGGGACGCGTCGTGCTCGACGAGGCGCAGTTCGTCAAGAACCCCGCCGCGAAGCAGTCGATGTCTGTACGAGCACTCAAGGTCCCTCGTCGCGTCGCGATGACAGGTACTCCAGTGGAGAACAGGCTATCCGAGCTCTGGTCGATCATGGACTTCCTCAATCCGCAGTACCTCGGACCATCGGGAACTTTCCGCAAGAAGTTTGCGCTCCCGATCGAGCGTCATCGTGATCAGGTCAAGATGGACAAGCTCCGAACGATGGTGCGGCCGTTCATCCTGCGGCGTGTCAAAACCGATCCAGCCGTGGTCTCGGATCTTCCAGAGAAGCTGGAATCCAAAGAGTGGTGTCCGCTCACGAGCGAGCAAGCGTCGCTCTACGAGGGATGCGTCAAGCAGATGCTCACGGATGTTGAGCACGCCGAGGGCATCCATCGCCGAGGACTCGTCCTCGCAGCGCTCATCAAGCTCAAGCAGATCTGTAACCATCCAGCGCAGATGCTCAAGGACAACGATCCGCAGCACGGCAAGATCATCGATCCAGGACGATCCGGCAAGTGTGTGCGATTGCTCGAGCAGCTCGACGAGATCCTCGCAGAGGGTGATCAAGCGCTCGTATTCACACAGTTCCGTCAGATGGGACACATCCTCTCAAACATGCTCAAGCATGAGCTTGGAAAGGAAGTCCTCTTCCTGCACGGCGGCACGGCTCAAGGTCAGCGTCAGAAGATGATCGATAAGTTCCAGGAAGCAACCGGGAAGAATCCGATCCTGATCCTCTCGCTCAAAGCAGGTGGTGTGGGTCTGAACCTCACCGCAGCGAACCATGTCTTCCACTTCGATCGCTGGTGGAATCCAGCGGTCGAGAACCAAGCGACCGATCGTGCGTACCGCATCGGACAGACACGCACAGTCCAAGTTCACAAGTACATCGTGCGAGGCACGCTCGAAGAACGCATCGACGAGATGATCGAGAGCAAAACCGAACTCGCAGAAAACATCATCGGGCACGGCGAGCGCTGGCTCACCGATCTCGGGACCGACAAACTCCGGAGTCTGCTCGCGCTGCGTGCCGACACGATCTCCGACGAGATGTAAATGGCAGAAGAGAACAAGCCAACCAAACCCGCGGCTAAAAAATCCGCAAAGAAGACGGCCAAGACAGCCGCGAAGAAGGTCACCAAAAAGACCACCAAGAAAGCTGCGCCTTCGAAACCTGAAGCGGTCACGAAAGCACCCCCCGCTGATCGTGAAACCAAGATCATCGCGCGTCCGACTCTGTCCGCGAATGTCCCGACGGCTCCGAAGAAGGTCAAACCTCAGTACGCTTCGTTTCGTTCTTCACGCAAGTCGCTGACGAATCCTCGTCGAGTGCGAGGAGGAGTGAAGCTCAAGCTCAAACCTGATGAGCAACCAAGCTCATGGATCACACAGCGTTTGCTCCGCGTCGCAGAAGATGGAGCGGAGGGACAGGTCAATCGCGAGGGTCTTGAGTACGCACGCGCCGGACAGACCAAGCGCCTGACAATCGAGGGCACACTCTGCGAAGGGGTGATTCAGGGACGATCCGACAAGCCTTACAAGACTGAACTCAAACTAAACCAGTTCAGCGTGCACGATCAGGAGCAGATCATCCACGCGATGGCGGATCAGATGCGCTACGCAGCGAAACTCCTCGCGGGAGAGCTGCCATCCAACATCGAAGATGTGTTCGCACCGCTCGATCTACGGCTGTTCCCGACTGAGCCGAGCGATCTCTCACCAACCTGTTCCTGTCCAGACTGGAGTGAGGATCAGCCTTGGTGCAAGCACGCGGTGTGCTTAACGGCGCTGCTCGCTGAGCGTCTCGGAAACGAACCGATGCTCGTGTTTGATCTCCACGGCATGCCGGGACAGGAACTCATCGACGGCTTGCGTCAGAAGCGAGCGATCGGGATCCAGGGACCTGGACCGACTCCTGTACTTGTGCCTCATATCCAAGGCGTGACCGATCTCCAGAGTCCTCCGCTCGAAGATCAGATTGATGACTTCTGGAGTGTGGGTGATGAACTCGCTGAGCTTGATACACCGATCGCGCCCCCGCCGGTCAACTGCGTGCTATTGCGCCGATTGGGACCGAGCCCGTTCGTTGGGAAGTTCCCGCTCGTCGGATTGATGCAGACCTGCTACGAGTTGATCGGTCAATCCGCGCTCATGCAAGAAGAGCAATCCAAC
>WUAJ01000026.1 GCA_009827215.1 Phycisphaeraceae bacterium | reverse complement strand
ACACTCGTTCACATAGTCCATACACAACCTCAATCAGTCTCAGAATCAGATCCTAGGTCACACCCACCAGACCCCCAACCCAAGACAAAAAATCACCAACCGGATCGCTCCACAGAGTGTCCTCAAAGCAATCACCAAATCATCTCGACATCAATTTGAAACTGTTCACCCCAACACAATGGCCAGATACAGCCGAAAGCGAGTCCAAAAAGAAAGCAGGGTGCCATGGGTCCACGGCACCCCGCTGGAGGAGAGAGAGATCTGTATAGAATGATCGAAACAGATAACCTTCAAGCTTTCTTATCGGTATATTGACCAAAAACCTTGCCTATCTTCACATATTTCATATTGTGTTTGGATTTTATTCGCATAGAATCTTGCGGTTCGTGTGGATATCTCCGTTTCTTGTTCCAAACAATGTCGATACACTCGCGTGCAAACGCAAACAATCCAAACATTACAAACTCGCACCAACACGCAAAGCACATACGCCATGTCACCCTCCACCGACGACGAACCTCGATCTTCCAAGCCTCGACCAGAGGCCGACGATGACCCACACCCGGCGACCAACGGCGCATCTCCACATCCCGACTTCGAACTCTTCGATCCCCTCAACCTCATCACTCAACAACAACACCAACAACTCCATCAATGGACCAACGCTGTCTTCGCGCACCTCAACGCGTCCGGCTCCGTCCGAGTCAAACTCGTCAACGACGAGCAGATGTCCAGCGCCCACCTCCAGTACTCAGGTATCCCAGGCACCACCGATGTCCTGACCTTCGACCTCAACACAGAGCACGATCTCGATTCAGACATCCCCAAAAAACTCGATACCGATCTCATCATCTGTGTCGACGAAGCGCAGCGACAATCCGAGTCACTCAGTCACTCGACCACGCATGAAATACTCCTCTACATCATCCACGGCACACTCCACTGCCTCGGATACGACGACCACACACATCAAGATTTCACTCAAATGCACACATACGAAGACCAACTCCTCACACTAGCCGGAATCGGACCGCTCTTTGATCTGAGTGCGAACCCAACTAAGGAGACCGACCAATGACCCCCCCATCACCAGGTTGGATCTTCGTCATCCTCTGTGTCCTCCTTACGATCTCGGCACTGCTTTCGTCTGTGTCGGTCGCGCTCATTACGCTCTCACGCGCCAAGCTCGCTTCGCTCATCCAGCGCGACGAAGACTCTCAACTCTCCAAACGACTCAAAATTATTGAGAAAGACCCCGATGGTCACGCGGCCGCGATTAGGCTGCTCACGATCTTTGTCAATCTCCTCGCCGGACTCGCCTCCATCTATTGGATCACCGGCATCCTCGATCTCCCATACGCAACGCTCCCCGCCGTGCTCGCAGGACTCGTCATCGCCACACTCCTGATCTGGCCCGCAACAATGCTCGTACCGATCGGGATCGCCAACCATGCCGGAGAACGCTTCGTCGCAACTTTCTCAATCCTTATCCGCACCACACACACCGCTTTCTCACCATTCCTACTGCTCATGCGATTCCTCGATGAAGTCATCCGCCGACTCGCAGGCACAGACCTCGAGCCGGAGCAAGACGCGATCAGCTCCGAACTCCTCTCAGTCGTATCCGAAGGCGAGCGCGAGGGACACATCGACGAAACCGAACGCGATATGCTCGAAGCCGTCGTCGAGTTCCGCTCCACCCTCGCCGAGTCCGTAATGACTCCACGCACTGAGGTCGACGCGCTCGAGTACACCAACGACCTCCAAGCCGTCCAGCGCTTCATCGACGAGCACGGCCACTCCCGCGCGCCCGTCTACGAAGAAAACCTCGACCACATCATCGGGATGCTCTACGCCAAAGACCTCCTCGGATGGATCATGTCCCACGACCAGAACGACACCTTTGATCTCAAGTCCATCCTCCGCCCGCCGTCCTTCGTCCCCGAAACCAAAACCGTCCGCGAACTCCTCGCGCAGCTCCTCGCAGACAAGGTCCACATCGCGATCATCATCGATGAATACGGCGGCACCTCCGGACTCGTCACCATGGAAGACATCGTCGAAGAAATCTTCGGCGAGATCCAAGACGAATACGAAAAACCAGAAGACGACCCCGCCGGAGTCGAGATCGATGAGTCATCCACCTTCGCCACAATCGACGCGCGCACTGAGATCGACGACGCCAACGACGAGCTCGAACGACTCGGGATCGAGATCCCAGAATCAGACGACTACGACACCGTCGCTGGATACATCAACACCACACTCGGACGAATCCCCGAGCAAGGCGAGCATGTCACCCAAGACAAAATGAACATCACCATCCTGGAAGCAGAACCCACCCGTGTGCTTTCCATCGCCGTCGAGCCGGCGCCCGACATGGAAGCCGTCGATTAACCCATCAATCGTTGTCGAGATTCATATCGTGCTCACGCACGCGACGAACGCGCTGTCTCGCCGAATCTTCAATCGTCAATCCCGCTTCACGCGCCATCAGCGCGAGTTCAACCTTGTTGGACTTCTGCAGCTTCGCGCCAAGCGAGATGCGATGGTTCTCGACCGTCTTCACCGAGCGATGCATCAGCTCCGCGATCTCTTTCGCTGTCAGTCCCTGACCGATCAGTGCCAAGACTTCAAGCTCACGCTTGGTCAGCACACAAAGCTCGCCGAGTCCAGCAACTTCTGACTCAACCACAGACATCTCTGAATCAAGCAGCAATCCGGCTTCTCCGCCCGCACCGACGCGGCGCGTCACCACGAGAGCACGGAACGGCTCGCCGTCCTCGTTCCCCAGTGAGCGCATCCAACTGAACTGCTGCTTCCCCTGCCAGATCGTGCGCAGGATCATTTCCTTGCCTGTTTCCTCAATCTCGCGGATCAAACGGATCCGCTCGTCGGCCCACTGCTTCGGGAATCCAAGCTGATCCAGATCCTTCCCGATCACTTCCTCAATCTGAGGCGGATCCGCAAAGAAGATACGCAGCGAGGTCTCATTGATATACAGAACCACACCATCCCGATCCAGCACCGCCACGCCCGTGCCAGGCTCCTGACTCAAGACTTTGAAGATTGTTTCGCTTTCGCTCATTTGAAGTACCAATACTATCTGTCCAGTTACGAGAGAAGCCCGAATCCTAGGATTACAGCGATGACATTCAAACTTTACAACTCCATCACCAAGCAAATAGAGTCATTTTCCCCAAAGAATTCAGACTCAATCACCTTCTACTCGTGTGGTCCAACAGTCTACGACGACGCACATATCGGGAACTTCCGCTCCTTCCTCGCCGCCGATCTTTTACGAAGATGGGTCGAGTCCCCTATGTGCAAACTCCAAACAGAATCAGGCGAACCCCATTCAGGACCCCGCAAGGTCACCCATGTCATGAACATCACCGATGTCGGACACATGACCGACGACGACAACGCCGACGGCGGAGGCGAAGACAAAATGGAAGTCGCCGCCCAGCGACTGCTTGAATCAAAAAAATCAGGGGACAAACACACCGCCGCGGACATTGACCCCAACGACCCTCGGCAGATCGCACGCTTCTACGAACAACGCTTCAAAGAAGACGCGATCGCACTCGGACTCAAAGTCGCGATCGAAGCTGAAAACGACCCCTCGCTGATGCCACGCGCCAGCGAGCATGTCGAGCACATGAAGCAGGTCATCGTCGACCTCCTCGACAACAACCACGCCTACACCGCCGGCGATCCGGGATCCCGCGCCATCTACTTCAACACCCAAACCTTCCCAAACTACGGCTCCCTCTCCGGAAACACCCTCGACCAACTCAAAGGCGGCGCCGGAGGTCGCGTCGACCAAGCACAACAATCCGAAAAGAAACACCCCGCCGACTTCCTCCTCTGGAAAGAAGACGCATCACACAAAATGAAATGGGACGCGCCCGATCACCCAGACTGCAGCGACTGGGACCAGGGATACCCCGGCTGGCACATCGAATGCACCGCCATGGCTTTAGCACGCCTTGTGCCGGGAGGTCTGAACGCCGCACACGCCACCCACGCAACCATCGACCTCCACTCCGGAGGCGAAGACAACATCTTCCCACACCACGAATGTGAGATCGCGCAGTCCTGCTGCTTCACGCACAACCAGTCCTTCGCGCGCCACTGGTTCCACGCACGATTCCTCAAAGTCGAAGGCGAGAAGATGTCCAAGTCCAAAGGGACCATGTACACCCTCCGCGACCTGACCGAAAAAGGCATCGACCCCGCCGCCGTGCGCCTCGAGCTCCTCAAAACCCACTACCGCGCCAACGCGGACTTCTCCATGCAAGGCCTCAAAGACTCCGCCAAACAAATCGCCAACTGGCGTGACTATGCACGATTGTTGTTGTCAGAAGATTCCATCAGACCTTCAGACTCCTTATCAACACTGCTGCACGAAATCGTAAACGACATCCAACTTGCGCTTTCCAAAGATCTCAACATCTCATCAGCGATTGGGTGGTTAAACAAGGCAATCAACGAGACAGGTGTCGCACCTGAAACAAACATCGCGGATTTGCCAAAGGATGCGGTTCAAGATCGAGAGAATACAGCCCTAACAACAATCGCATCCGCCGCTAAAAACTGTGATATACCAAACAAGCCCATGGACGCGAGTAAAGCGTTCAGCAATGTCCGCGATGAGTCCTTGTCATTTGCAGAGCGTAGTTACGCCGCTCTCCACCTCATCGACAACATCCTCGGCGTCATCTTCCGACCAATCGAAAAAGGACAAGACACCGGCATCGCCCTCTACCAACCCGGCGTCACCCCCTCCGAAGAAATCGAGTCCCTCCTCCAGCAGCGCGCCGACGCGAAAAAGTCCAAGGACTTCGCGACCGCCGACGCGATCCGCGACCAGCTCTCCTCGATGAACCTCTCCATCATGGACAAGCCAGGAGGCAAGGTCGAAGTCGCGCCATCACACTGAGGCTCATTTGAGAACTCTATTCTGTGGCTGGATCGATTGATTTAAACTCTATCAAAAGCAACACCAAGGAAACACAGCCAAGCAGAAGCCCGACAAGCCACCCCCCAATGCGAAAGCTATTCATGCCCGCGGACGCTGAAAGCCATAACCATACAGCCGCCGGTATCGTTAAACTCATAAACGCTAATAGAACTCGCCCCCCGCGTGATGACTTCAAAAGCCCATACGAATAAACACTTGAGACAATCACCGCTCCCACAACAGCGCAGAATGTTTCAATCAACAAGAACGAATCGATAAAAAAGCCAAAGTACCCACCTGGGCTCATGCGAAATGCTATGAACCCGGGAATCAAACCAACAACGCTACCAGCAAAACCACCAACAAGTCCGGCCAGAACAGTGATCCCGGAACAAATAAGCCAAGATTTTTTCTGAACATCACTCATCCGTATACCATTCTGGGAATTGCATTTGTTTTCTTTCAACAACCTAATCTTATTTCCACGCTATGGGCTTTCTGGAAATCCATTCTCTTGGAGTTCTGGCGGATGCTCATCATCACTACAACCGACGCGATCCGCGACCAGTTCTCCGCGATGAAACTCTCCATCATGGACAAACCCGGAGGCAAGGTCGAGGTCGCGCCGATTAACTGATCAGCAACAGTAAGCAAAAATAGTGCGAGCGTGCCCATCACCAGACACGCCCGCAAGTGGAGAACTCGCCCGGCACAGGAAACCGGGTCTCCGATCGCAAATTTTTCTTTGACAGCAGCCCGAAAAGAAGCCGCCGGAACACCCTGCGAATCGCAAGCAGAGTGCTCGTGAATGGTTTCGTATCACCCGATCCGCCCGATGCACGCTCAAGAGCAAATTCAACAAAACCCGCCTCTCCGCCGATATCCCCCCACTACCATCCCCAAATGCTCTGGACCCTCTGGCGATCCATCCTGTTCGAGTTCTGGCGGATGCTCCTCATCACCACCGCCGTCGTCGTCGCCGCCATCGCGTTCGCGACCACCGTCAAACCCCTCGCCGATGGATCCCTCACCTTCGACCAAGCCTTCCGCTTCCTCGGATACGCCATCCCCCCCATGCTCGCCTACGCGCTCCCCTTCGCCGCGGGATTCTCCGCGACGATGACCTACCACCGCATGGTCTCCGAGAACGAGCTCACAGCCACCTTCGCGTCAGGGATTTCCCACAAGCAAGTCCTCTTCCCGATGCTCGTCTCAGGGATCATCCTCGCCGGATCACTCGTCGCGCTCAACAACCAGGTCATCCCAAGATTCCTCCAGCGAATGGAAGAAATGGTCACGCGTGACTTCGCCAAAATCCTCGTCAACGCACTCTCGCAAGGCCAATCCGCGATGATTGGGAACACCGAACTCCACGCCGATCGCGTCGAAGAACTCGCGATCGCCAAAGACTCCCCGATCCAGCAGCAGTTCCTCCTCGGCGGAGTCGCGATGGTCGAAGCCGAGGACGATGGCTCCATCCGCATCGACGGCACCGCCGCACGCGCCTGGATCCTCATGCTCCCCGCGTGGGCGCTCCAGCCCGAACAACGCGCGCGATTCACCGACGACAACTCCACCGCGATCGTCATGAAGTTCGAAGACCTCACCATCAACGAGCAAGGCGACGCCGTCGCGTGGGAAGAAATCACCTCCCCCGCGATCCCGATCCCGCGTGTCTTTAAAGACGACCCCAAGTTCATGACCGCTTCAGAAATGAAGCAACTCGAAGACAATCCAGACCTCATGAACTTCGTCGATGACTGGCGCATCGCCCTCGCGCGCGCCATCGCGTCCGATCAGACCTACCGCACCCTGCAGAGCCAAGTCTCCAGCGGTCAGCCAATCATCCTCACCTCCGGATCACAAACCATCACGATCCTCGCCGGCGCACTCCGCAGCGCTCCAGGCCAATGGATCCTCGATCCGATCGCATCAACAAACGCGATCGAGATCGAGGTCACCACCCACCACGCCAACTCCCAGTCCACGGATCGACTCCGCGCCCAGTCCGCGACGATCAACCCAGACGCGAGCGCTTCTGTCGATCCCTTTGACTCCCAGTCCGCACCAAACAGACTCGCGATGGACCTCAACCTCTCCAACATCACCATCGAAAACGAGATCACCACAGAGATCGCGCAAACCCAGTACTCTTCGCTCCATGTCCCCTCCGATCCGCTCCCAGACCTCCTCAAAAACAACAGCGCCCAGATGCTCAGCATTTCGACGAACTACCGGAACAACACCTCCGTCCAATACAACGGACAGATCGCAGCACTCGCAGCGCAGCTTGAGTATGAGATCAATAGTCTCTCGCGCGAAGTGCTCTCCAAAGTCCACGAGCGCTACGCCTTCGCCGTCGCGTGCCTCATCATGGTCCTCGCCGGAGGGGTCACCGCGATGCGCCTCAAGCATGCGCAGCCCCTCATGATCTACCTCTGGTCCTTCTTCCCCGCCCTCCTCACCATCCTCTTCATCGCAGGCGGACAACAAGCCGTCCACAAATCCGGATCCCCCGCGCTCCCCCTCCTCTGGTCCGGGATCCTCCTGATCACCCTCTACACCCTCAACGCGCTCCGCAAGGTCGCCAAGCACTAATTATGGCGCACGACCAGACCAGCCAGACCAAGTGGTGGATGCGCCTGGGAACCAAGCCCACCGCTGCGCTCACTCTCATCCTCTCAATCACATTGCTCAGACTTGTTTGGCAGTTCTTCTCCCCCTACACCCTCGCCGAAGACGAAGCGCACTACTGGGAATGGTCGCGCCACCTCGACTGGTCGTACTACTCCAAAGGCCCAGGCGTCGCGTGGTCCATCTTCGCTTCCACCAAGCTCCTCGGCACCACCGAGCTGGCCGTGCGCCTCCCCGCGCTCCTCAGCTCCACCATCGGCGCCTTCGCGATACTCAAAACCACTCACCTCGCCTTCAAAGACCAGCTCACCACCTTCGTCGCCTCCCTCCTCTGGTTCTGCGTCCCAGGACTCGCGATCGCCTCCATGGTCATGACCATCGACGCGCCTTACACCGCGTGCTGGTCGTGCGCCACCTACTTCGCCGCCCGAGCGTTCCTCGACAACAAACCCAAAGCATGGCTCGGATTCGGACTCATGATCGCGCTGGGATTCATCTTTAAATACACCATCCTCCTCCTCGTCCCCGGCGCGCTCCTCGCCGCGCTCTTCATCAAACCCAACAAACTCAATCCCAAATGGTTCACCCTCGCCCTCCTCGTCTCGCTCATCGGACTCATCCCCGTCCTCATCTGGAACGCCAACCACGACTACGCAACCTTCCGCCACCTGCTCGGACACCTCGGCGCTCCAGGAGGAGACACCCAGAACACCACCCACGCCAAAGACTCCTGGACCCCGCTCTGGATGCTCGAATACATCGTCCTCCAGTTCGCGATTATGGGAGGCGTCCTCCTCCTCGCGCTCTTCGCGCTCATCAACACCCGCAAGCACGCCGATGACAACACCCGCCGAGCAACCGCGACGCTCGCGTACCTCGCGCTCCCGATCTTCGCGTTCTACTTCGCCGTCTCCCTCGTCACCCAAACCGAAGGCAACTGGGCCATGGCCGGGATCGTCTCGCTCATCCCACCCGCCGCGTGGGCCGCGATCGACGGCGTCCGCCGAAAGGACCACCCCGTCAAGTTCGCGTGGGGCGCCTCCATCTTCCTCGGCATCGCGTGCCTCGTCTTCTTCCCCACCGCGATCTGGGCCTCCAAGCGCGCCATCGTCGGACAGTACATCCCCATCTCAAGACTCACCGGAATGCGCGAGCACGCAGACCACGCGCAGCAAATCCTCAACGACCTCGAAGCACAAACCGGACAACGCCCCCTCATCCTCACCGAACACTACGGCCGCGCCTCGCAACTCGCGTTCTACCTCGACAACCACCCCACCACCTACTGCATCTCCGCGCTCGTCGGAGGACGCAAAACCCAGTACGACCTCTGGACCTCCACCGACCTCGCAAACCCCCAGACCCGCGCCCCGCTCCAAGGTCGCCCCGCGCTGCTCATGGGAGGACGCATCGACCAGTGGACCCCCGCCTTCGATCAGGTCAAAGACATCGGTCAACTCGTGAGCGAACCAGTCGACAACAGAACCAGCTACATTGGTTATAACTTCACCAACTTCGACTCATGGACCCCCCCTCGTCGTCTCGATAACAACAACACACACGACGATTAATCATGCCCTACCGCACCCCCAAAGAACGCACCCACCGCTGGCTCACGCTCTACCAACTCGGAGCAGCCCTCGTCATCGCGTTCGTCATCGTCTCACTCTTCGACTTCATCCTGCTCAACGCACTCTGCGAGATCGATCCCGAAACAGGACGCGTCGATCGCTCCTTCGAATCCGACGACTGGTACACCCTCCTCCGCAATATCGGATTCCTCGGCACATGGATCATCGCATCCCTCGCGTTCCTCCTCACAGACCGCAACCTCAAACGCGCGATCCCCATCCTCATCGCACCAGCACTCTCGGGACTCGCCGCCGAACTCCTCAAACTCGTCTTCGCCCGCGAGCGCCCCGTCTCCGACGCGATCATCCAACCAGACGGCTACCACTTCCGCTTCCCATTCTCCGGATTCATCGACGGCTCAAACCTGGGACTCCCCTCAAGCCACACCGCCGTCGCCTTCGGAGGATGCTGCATCCTCGCATTCTTCCTCCCCAAACTCCGCATCCTCCTCGTCGCCCTCGCTCTCGGATGTGGATACTCCCGAATGATCAGCGGCGCCCACTTCGCCTCCGATGTCTTCCTCGGCGCCGTCGTCGGATTCGCGATTGCCAAATGGATCGCCTCCTCCCTCCCAAGATCCGACCGCAAGTTCACGCTCTGATCTTGCGTCCCTATCATCACCCCAGATGTCACTCCTCGAACGCTACATCGCGCGCCAATTCCTGACCAACGTGGTCCTGCTCTTCGTGATCCTCTTCTCCTTCATCGTCGTCATCGACGTCTCCCTCAACATCGACCAGTTCCTCGACATGGCCAAACGCCTCGGAACCCAGAGCACCGACCAAGACCCCGGCACCATCCGCAAGTCCGTCCTCTCCATCCTCCTCATCGCCGACCTGTGGTGGCCAAAGCTCCTACAGCTCTACAACTTTCTCCTGGGAATGGTCATGGTCGGCGCCATGGGATTCACCTTCGCCCAGATGTCCAAAAACCGCGAGCTCATCGCGCTCATGGCCGCGGGAATCGGACTCCACCGCATCATCAAACCCGTCCTGATCGTCGCGATCGGACTCACCGCGCTCCAGCTCGTCAACCAGGAACTCATCATCCCGCGCATCGCCCCATTGCTCGTTCGCGACCACGAAGACGCCGGGAACCACAAGCTCTCCGTCGACACCGTCCCCCTCACCGCCGATGGATCGGGTCGCCTCTTCCGCGCCGCCGCGTTCGATGCCAACACCAACACCCTCGAAGGACTCTACATCCTCGAGCGCGACGACAACGGCCACACCTCCCGATCCATCACCGCACAATCCGCCACCTACCGACAAGGCGGATGGGACCTCGACAACGCCACCGCGCAAACCCGCACCCAAACCACCGTCGGCATCCCAACCCCCATCGACCGCATCGAGTCCTCCCTCGATCCCAACGAGCTCCGCATCAACCGATACGAGTCCTACTCCCAAGCCCTGAGTTTCGCCCAAGCCCGCGAGATGCTCAGCCGCGAAACCCTCAAAGACCCCAAGAAACGCGCCAAGTACGAACGCATCGCGCTTGGACGCTTCTCCATGATGATCTCCGCCATCCTCACCCTCATCATCGCGATCCCCTTCTACGCGACGCGTGAACCCAAGAACATGGTCATCCAGTCCATCCGCTGCGCCCCCATCGCGATCATCACCCTCATCGCGGGAGTCATCGGCGCCACCGCCGCTATCCCCGGACTCCCCACCACCATCGGCGTCTTCATCCCCGTCATGATCCTCTCCGTCGTCGCCGTCGCACAGTTCAGCGCCCTCAAGACCTGAGCCCGCCCATTTCCTTCCTAGAATCTGAACGAAACGCACTTGCAATGCAAGCACGCTTCGCCCACAATGGCGCTAAAGGAAGGGCAAACCCATGGCATCCATCAACTTCTACTTCCAAGTCCACCAGCCCCACCGCCTCAAGCCCTACTCCGTCTTCCACACCGACCCCTTCTACTTCGACGAAGACGCCAACGGCGAGATCTGCAAAAAAGTCGCCGACAAGTGCTACCGACCCACCACCAAGCTCATGCTCGACCTCGTCCGCAAACACGAGGGCAACTTCCGCCTCTCCTACGCAATCACAGGCACAGTCATCGACCAGTGGAAAAAGTTCTGCCCCGATGTCCTCGACCTCTTCGTCCAGCTCGCCGAGACCGGCTGCTGCGAGTTCGTCGCCGAGACCTACTACCACTCCCTCAGCTACATCTACTCCCAGGAAGAGTTCGCCCACCAGGTCGACATGCACACCAAACTCATCGAGGAACACTTCGCACAAACCCCAACCGTGTTCCGCAACACCGAGCTGATTTACACCAACGAGCTCTCCAAAGCCCTCGCCAAAATCAAAGACAAACAAGGCAACCCAAGATTCCTGGGAACCATCTGCGAAGGGACCGACCGCCACCTCGGATACCGCTCCCCCAACTACGTCTACCGCCCCCCCAACGACGAGCAAGGCAACCCGCTCCTCGGACCCAACAACCGCCCCTTCGGACTCCTCCTCAAAAACTACAAACTCTCCGACGACATCGCCTTCCGCTTCTCCAACAAAGGATGGGAAGAGTGGCCGCTGACCACCGAAAAATTCGCCAAGTGGGTCCACGACATCAACGGCGACGGATACCTCTGCAACCTCTTCATGGACTACGAAACCTTCGGCGAACACCAATGGGAAGACACCGGGATCTTCAACTTCATGCAAAAACTCCCCGAAGCCATCTTCGACGTCGCCCACAAATCCGACGGCACAACCGAAAACCACTTCACCACACCAAGTGAAGCCCTCAAACGCTTCGACCCCGTCGGAGTCTATGACGTCCCCGAGTTCATCTCATGGGCCGACACCGAACGCGACCTCTCCGCATGGCGCGGCAACGACATGCAGCACAATGCGCTCGAAGAAACCTACAAAGTCGAAGAACACATCAAAGAACGCCTCATCGAAGTCAAATCATCAGGCGACACCAAACGCGAAATCGAGATGGAACACATCATCAACGACTGGCGCAAACTCACCACAAGCGACCACTTCTACTACATGTGCACCAAATACTGGGCCGACGGCGACGTCCACAAATACTTCTCCCCCTACGACTCCCCGTACGACGGCTACATCAACTTCATGAACGTCCTCGACAATGTGAAGACGCGGATCGCCAAGGCTTAAGCCGAGTATTTGAACAATATTTACACTTGAATAGGTATGTCTCTATCCGGTACACTGGACCCAAAATCCAAAGAAAAGGGTCATCCATGTTCAAGCACGCAATCGCACTCATCATCTGTCTCGCCTCTGTTGCATCGGCCCAGAACACCTTTACCTACCAGGGCACTCTCGACGACTCAGGAGCCCCTGCTAATGGCTCCTACGACATCCAATTTCGCCTCTACGACCACCCAACCCTCGACTTCGATTCCTTGATCGCATCCGACACCGTACTCGGAATCATGGTCACCGATGGACTCTTTTCCACACAAGTTGACTTTGGCAACAACTCCTACTCAACCACACAAGAACGCTACATAGAACTTCGTGTCCGTCCCGCCGGTGATCCAACCTACACCATCCTCACCCCCCGTCAGCTCATGACCAACGCCCCGAAAGCGATCCGTTCACAGTTGGCCGACCTTGCATTTGCTGCTGAATCCCTTATTCTCCCAATCAATGAGTCAGACAATCTTCCTAGTAGCCTGCTACGAATCTCCAACGACAACGCATCAGGAATCGGTATCAACGGAAGCGGCGGGAATATCGGGATCATTGGCAGCTCAACCCTCGGCACTGGCGGACGCTTCTTCACCACAAGTAACGCCAACAATGCCACCGCTCTGCATGGTCTATTCAATGCAACAACTCCGGGATCATTCTCCTCGGCTGTCCGAGGCGAACACACAGGCACAGGAAGTCTCGGGATCGGTGTATACGGCTCACATGACGGTTCGGGTTGGGGAGTTTACGGCACAAGCGTCAGCGGACTCGCAGGTATGTTCGAAGGCGATGTCCAAGTCACTGGCACACTCTCAAAAGCAGGTGGCTCATTCAAAATTGATCACCCACTGGACCCAGAAAACATGTATCTTTTTCACTCCTTCGTCGAATCGCCGGACATGAAAAATATATACGACGGCGTTGCAATACTCGACAAACAGGGGCAAGCGATTGTCTCACTTCCCGAATACTTTGATGCGCTCAACCGTGACTTTCGTTATCAACTAACCTGTGTCGGCGGGTACGCGCCGGTATACATCGCCGCAGAAATCGAATCCTCAGCAACCGGCCACCAGTTCTCCATCGCGGGCGGATCACCGGGACTCAAAGTTTCCTGGCAGGTCACCGGAATCCGCAAGGACGCTTGGGCAAACCAGAACCGCATCCCGACAGAAGAAATGAAAGAACCGGAAAATATAGGGAAGTACCTGAATCCCGAATTGTTTAATCAACCGAAAGAAAAAGGTATAGGCTACATCCAGTCACAGACACCTTGAACTTGAAACACTGATACGTGCAATCTAGAACAAGAACCGCACCCCAAACGCAACCCCCCAATCAAGCTCCGTGCGATCATCAATATCCTGCGCAACCGGCACAATCGGAGACAGTTCCGCCGTCCACCGCCGCGCCTCATACAGCAACCCCGGCGCAATGCGCCACGCGATATCGCCGTTGGTTTCATAATCCAAGAACGACTCAACCGTGAAGTACAGCGACGCATCCGTCTCGCTCGTGTACTCGCTCGGAGACAGTCTGTACAACCACGAGGTCTCGAGCGTCAGCAGATCCGCCTCCCCCGTCCCCGCGCTGATCGGATTCGCAAGCCCATCCGTGCTCGCTGTGTACCGCGCCGACGCGTTCATGCCGTATCGACCTTCGACCTTGGTGAAGGTCAATCCAACGAACGGATCCCACCCGCCTGATGAGAGCCCGTCCGTCCCAGTGGGAAGCCGAAGCCCACCAATGAGCGCGAGCCGATTCGTATCCACCGGCGCCGGATCATGCTGCCAAAACCGCCACTTGAGCATCAGTGTCGTGTCCCCCAATCCCTCCTGATCCCCAACCCCCGCCGCGCTCACCGCACTGCGATCCCGCAGAATCGTCGGCACATTGAGCGTCAACGACACATCCTTGCGCAACCCATAGATCAACCGCGTGTCGATCGTCCACTGATCCACATCGTTCCCCAGCAGCTCATAGCGCTCAAACCGCGCCTGCTCGCGCCACGCGATCCGCCCCTTCGCGGGCTGCGTCGCCGCATCCGAGAGCGCCGACGCCTGCGCGTGCGCTTCACGGCCAACGAAGGCCAGAACAACAAACAGACCGACCGCGCGATTGATCTTGGATTGCATCACAAACTCCTTACTTCACAAACTCGATGGACCGGAAAGTGAACCCACCATCGTCAATTGCACGGCGCAGATCCTCCCCTGACACATTTACCGATGTGTCGAGCGCGACATTCACAACGCCGTTCGAAAGATCAACACGCGACTCCGTCACCCCGTCCACATTGTCCATGAGAATCGAGATACTCTCGGCGCACATCGGACACCCGAGCCCATCAACTCGCATCTTCGCCCCGCTCGCGCCGTCCGAGTTTCCAAGAGTCACGGCAGCCGCTTCCGGAGCACGCGACTCCGTCGAGCCACAACCGACCAAACCAACCACGCTCAATCCGAGCAGCGGTCCGAACAACAGCGACGATACAAAAACCTTCTTATTCATGACATATCTCCTTGCGCGATAAACAGCGCGCATCAAAACAAAGCATTGAAATCAAATAACACAATCAGCTAGCCGACCGCGTTTAGATGATCCAGTGCCCCGTCATCGCAAGGAAACTGTGTACCCCTCCCCGCCCCACAAGCCGATCGTCCTCAGACGAATCCGTTTCAAATCCTCGGCTCGCCTCAGCTTCAACCGCCAAGACAATCGCCGTGATCTCGACCTCATCAAACTCAACCGGTTCCACAAGCGTCAGCACCATCGGCGCAACATCGCTCGACTCAGGAATCGGAGTCTGCTCAAACTCCCCGCACCCACACCCGCAGTATATCGGCCGCTCGCTATACGCGCACAGCGGACACGACTCTTCCATCTCAACCATCTGCACCGATTGACCATCCCCCCCCGCGCACGCCGCAGCGATCGCCGACGACAACCCGCTCACGGGCGACATCAACAGCATCATCACAACCAGCAGACGCAAAGCCATACCAGAACATACCACACCACCCCATCCATATTCCACTAATTTGATCCCTCATCTCGGTTTTTCACCCCACCAACCCGCCGAAGCGCCCCCTGCACCATCCGCCCGACATGCATGCCAGGCGTCCCCATCTCCTCCCCAAGCTCCCCAAGCGTCCAAGGCCGCTCGCCCCCAAGCCCATACCTCCGCATCAGCAGCACCCGATCCGAATCACTCGCCCCCTCCAGCGCCCCATCACCAAGCACCTCAGGACGCAGCCACCACCACCGCGCCCACATGCTCCGCGTCCAGTCCTTGACCACAAATCCCGTGATCAACCGCCGCCCCGCCTTCCCCTCTGTCACCGGCACCGCCACATCATCCAGATGCGCACACCACCGCGCCATCGCCAAACCGACCGGCGCCGCGAGTCGCCGATTCCCCGCCCCATCGAACCGCTCGATCACCCCGTGCACCACACTGATCGCTTCGCTCAGCACCTCCGCAACGCGCCCCGGCGCGAGCGTATCTATCGGCCCCCCGATCCGCTCCTCGATCGTCGACAACATCAACCCAAGCTGCGTCCCCGCCAGCTCGATCCGTAGCAGCATCATCCAGCGCATCGCCGTCTCGATCTCATCGAGCACCCTCCCCGATGGCGTCGAAGGATGCAGCTCCGTACACAGCCGCTCAACGCGCCCCCTGAGCACACCAACCGCCTGCGCCCTTGCCGACTGTTCATACACCACCGCCGCATGCTGCTCTCGCATCTGCTCGATCAACCCAGCCAGATCTCGCGCTCCGCGTGTTTCAAGTCCCGATCGAACAACCTCTTCCAAGAGAATCCCATCATCTGCAGTCGAATCAAGATCAACCGCAGACACCCCGAACCCCGAATCCAGAATCAACCCCCGCCGCGCCCTATTCACCCCTCGGCTCACCGACATCGCGCTGCGCCCAAAGCGCGCCCCGATCGTCCCGCTCCGCTTGCCACGCAGCGACTCGCGCAGCATCTCCATTTGCTCCGCATCATCCGCAACACCAACCATCCGAAAGATCCGCTCGCCTTTGGGCACCTGCTCATCATGCTGAACCAGCACCAGCCGAACACTCTCCATCGAGCGCCCGATCCGCTGAGCGATCCGCTCGCACACCCGCGACCGATTCCATCCCAGCCGCGCGACATACCGCTCCGCATCACGCACAATCTTGGCGCGCATCGCATCGCTCATCCGAGAGAAGCCCGCCGCGTTCCCGAGCCGCTCAGCATGCCGCCGCTCGAACCACTCCACGGCATCCCGCATAAAGACCACCGCGCGATGCCCGCTCCCACGATCCACCCGCCGCGCCACCAATCCCTTGCGCCGATACCGCTCAACAGTTTTCCTGCTCACGCCCCAACGCTCCGCGAGCCCATCGATCGTCCAGTGATCCTCGCCCGCAACCCCCACATCTGCTTCCGTAATCTTCGCCGACTCGCTGATCCGCTCCGCGAGTGCTGACAAATCACCAAGCACGGCCGCGCCTGGAACCATCTCATCAAGTTCACCCGATCCAAGCTCCTGCGCGCGATACCCCGTCACGCGAAACACCAAAAACTCGGCCGGATACACACCATCGACCTCGATCCCCGGCGCGAGCCCCTCGATGCGTTCAAGATGGCGCACCAATGTCGCCTTGCCAGCAAAGCGCAGCTCCGCCGCAAGCGCCTCAATCACCCCTGTCCGTATCGCGCTCAGCGCCGGCACGACGCCCCCTCTTCAGCTTCGCGCACCCCTTCCCCCAACTCCATCCATCGCACATCGCACCGCTCAACCAATCCAGCGTCTGCCGCGCGATCAAGGAACACCCCAGCCGCTTCACGCGCACGCTCATCCACCTTGAACCGCAACAACTCCCCGATATACCGCCGCGCCAAATCCGTAGGCCAACCCGAATGCTTCGCATGATTCATCACAATCCAGTCCAGCCGCATCCGATTCCGCAGCATCATCCGCTCGAGCACCAAAGCCCCCGCCCCAATCTCTTCATCCCCAACCCGATCCGCGCGACACATCCACACCGCGTACACAAACGGCAGACCAGTCATCTCACCCCACGCCTCCCCAAGATCCACCTGATACGGATACCGCACCGCCGCAGGAGATCCCGTCACCACCTTGTCCCCAATCATCAACACCGCCTCAGGCCAACCATCCGATTCCGGATCAATCGAACCCTCACCATCCCCGCTCGCCACGCGTTCGCGCACATCAAAGTCCACGATCTTCGCCCGCACGCCGCGCTCGCGCAGCACCAGATCACACAGCACCACCGAAGTATGCGAATCCGTGTCCGCGTGCACGATCGTGATCTCTTCAATCGGAACCGACGAGAACAGCCGCACAGTCAGCGTCGGACCATCACACCCGATCATCCCCGCAGGGACCATGACCAATCCCCCACCTTCACAATCTTTGAACTTTGCGAAGTCCACCACCGAAGCGAGCCCCAGATCCGCTTCCCCCCTCGCGACCATCTCCCCAATCCCGGCTGGAACACTCCGGACCATCTCACAGCCCGCCCACGCATCGAGCCCCTCGATCAACGGAGCCGTATTCAGATAGCTCACCGCCGCAACCTTCAGCATCACAAACCTTCCGTTTCACCCTAAAAACCGAGTGCAATTACCCCGCTTACCAGCATCATTGGGGCCATCCACCACCCAACAAAGCGCTTTCAGAGCCAACTTTCTGAAAATTGCCCCTATAAACCGCACGATTCGGTGGCCAGTACCCACAAAATCTGTACATTTCACCAAGGAAGCACCAAGCACACGCTCGGCCGCTCCACAAAACACTCGGCCACCGCGACTTTCATCCAAACAAGCCGCAACAGCCGATACAACAGGCCCGTCTCTCTTGCAAAAGGGCCGACATATAGGGTAGAAGCTCAAATCTGGTGGGAGTGAGATCAGAAATTCGGCTGTTGAGGAGACAGCCAACCGAGCTACGAAAGCACGACTTTCCTACCCACCCGGCGTCGGGTTGCGCTACAGCCCGGCGTCGCATTCAAGACCGATCCGCACTCCCGGATCGGTCTTCTCTTTTTTTCCTCCATCCACCTCTCTCATCGCCGATAAACAACCCATGCCCACCCCACCCACCATCCTCATCGGCGCCGGCGGACACGCCGCCGTCACACTCCAAACCACACACCAACTCAATCTCCCCATCGCAGGCATCTACGACGACAACCCAAACGCCAAACTCCTCCATCGCCCCCCTCCGCCAAACCCACCGACCTACCTCGGATCCATCGACGACTTCATCAACCACCAACCCGCGCGTTGGATCCTCGCGATCGGAGACCTCGCCGCGCGCCGGCGCATCCTCGATCAATACAACGAAGCCGCCTCCCCACCGATCATCCACCCCACCGCGATCATCTCTCCAGACGCCGAGCTCGAAG
>WUAJ01000250.1 GCA_009827215.1 Phycisphaeraceae bacterium | reverse complement strand
TCTGCATCTTCGATACCAACAGAGAGACGCACGAGGTTGTCGTCGATCCCGAGTTTCTCGCGCTGGTCTGCAGGGACCGATGCGTGGGTCATGATGCCGGGATGCTCGATGAGTGATTCGACACCACCGAGTGATTCGGCGCACGCGAAGAGCTTGGTGTTCTCGAGCATGATGCGGGATTCATCGATGCCGCCGCGGAGGTACATGGTGATCATGCCTCCGAATCCGGGCATTTGCTTCTTTGCGAGCTCGTGCTGAGGGTGGGATTCGAGACCTGGGTAGATGACACGCTCGACGCCCTCGTGATTGTCGAGGAACTGTGCGACTTTCGCGGCGTTCTCGCAGTGACGCTGCATGCGGACATGGAGGGTCTTGGTCGAACGCAGGAGCAGGAAGCATTCCATGATTCCTGGGACCGCGCCCTCGGAGAGTTGGATGAACTTGAGCTTCTGGTGGAGCTCGTCGGAGTTGGTCAGCAACGCGCCGCCGATCGAGTCGGAGTGTCCGCCGATGTACTTGGTGGTCGAATGGCAGACGATGTCGGCGCCGAGCGAGAGCGGGTTCTGGAGGTATGGGGTCGCAAAGGTGTTATCAACCGCGAGGATGATGTCGTTGCTCTTGGCGATTTTGGACACGGCTTCGATGTCCGTGATCTTGAGTGTTGGGTTGGTCGGGGTTTCGAGCCAGATGAGTTTGACACGGTCGTCGATCGCGTTCTTGATCGCGTCGTGATCGGTCATGTCTACGAGGACGGTTTCGATCCCGAGCTGAGCGAAGACGCGATGGAAAAGGCGGTTGGTGCCGCCGTAGACATCGTCTCCGAGGAGGACCTTGTCTCCGCTGCTCAGCAGGTGGAGCACGACTCCGGTCGCGGCGACTCCGGACGAGAAGCACAAGCCGTGCTTCGCGCCCTCGAGGTTCGCAAGGTTCGCTTCAAGCGCGGCCCGTGTTGGGTTGGCGGCGCGTGAGTAGTCGTACTCGCCGACGATCGAGCCGGGGGATTTTTGGACGTAGGTGGAGGTTTGATAGATCGGGGTCATGATCGCGCCGGTTGATGGATCGGGCGTTTGTCCCGCGTGGATGGCGCGTGTAGCGAACTTGTGCGAATCGTTGATATGCATGTTGGGTACTCCTCCCAGTCAAACGCTGGGCGTGGATGAAATATTCGTGTTTACTTTGAGTGTTTGCTGAGGTGCTCGATGAGGTCGATCTGCGAGATGACGCCGAGGATGGTGTTGGACTCAAAGACAAGGGCGACCTGGTCGGCTCCGAACACGCCGTAGAGTTCTTCGACGCGTGCTTTGGGGTGCAGGAGTCCTCCAAGCTCATTGGCGATGCTCGATGCGGGAGAGGCGGAGCCCGTCGTCCCGGCTTGCATCGCGCGGAGGATGTCAACCTCGTGGACGATCCCGGTGGGTTTCCCGCTCGAGTCGGTGAGCGGGACCTGGGAGATGCCGTTGGTTCTGAGTGCTTCGATGACCTGCCCCACTGTTGCGGTGTTTGGGAGCGAGATGACTTCGCGCGAGCGGTCGATGAGGTCCTCGATGATCCCGAGTCCCTTGTCGGGTTCAAGGAAGCCGTGCATTTTCATCCATTCGTCGGACAGATACTTCGTGACATAGCGTGTCCCTGAGTCGGGGCAGATCGCGATGACCTTCTTGTCTGGTCCCATTTGCTTGGCGATCTCGCACGCTATGTGGACCATGCCTCCGGATGATCCGCCGCAGAAGAGCCCTTCCTCGCGGACGAGTCGGCGGGCCATCGTGAAGCACTCGTAGTCGTTGACCTGGTACATGTCGTCAATGACGGATGGGTCGAATGCTCTACAGACGATGTCCTCTCCGAGACCTTCGACCTTATAGACATAGGGGGTGCTCGGTTTGCCGGTATGGAAGATTGAGTAGTGTACTGATCCGAGGGGATCGACTCCGATGATCTTGGTGTCGGCGCCCATTTTCTTGAAGTAGCGTCCGATTCCTGACGCGGTCCCGCCGGTTCCTGTGCCGACGACGATCGCGTCGACTTTACCGCCGTCGGTTTGTTCGTAGAGCTCGCGTCCTGTGGAGAGCTCGTGCGCCTCGATGTTCCACTGGGAGTGGTACTGGTCCATGTAGAACGAGTTGGGAGTTTCTTCGGCGACGCGTTTGGCGACGTTGACGTAGTGGTCTGGTGAATCACCCGGGACGTCGGTCGGGGTGATGATGACCTGAGCTCCGTAGGCGCGGAGGCCGTCGATCTTTTCCTGGCTCATTTTGTCGGGCATCGTGAAGACGGCTTTGTACCCCTTGGCGGCTGCGGTCATCGCGGCGCCCATGCCGGTGTTGCCTGAGGTGTTCTCAACGATGGTGCCGCCGGGTTTGAGGAGCCCTTCTTTCTCGGCCATCTCGATGATGTAGCGTGCCATGCGATCCTTGATCGACCCTGCGGGGTTCATGAACTCGCACTTTGCGTAGACCGTCGCTCCGGATGGATCAGCGACTTTGTTGAGTTTGACGAGCGGGGTGTTTCCGATCGCATCGAGGACGGAGTTGAGGGTGGGAGCGGACCGATTCGATGCGGGGGATTCTTTGGTCATGGTCATGCTGATATTGTAGGGACAAAGTGCCAAAGGCACCACTTTGGATTGCCCCTGAAGCGGTGCTACGATCCTGCGTCGGCCCCGTAGCTCAGCGGTTAGAGCACGCGACTCATAATCGCTCGGTCCCCGGTTCGAATCCGGGCGGGGCTATTCCGATACGGATCCGAGCACGGGTTTGTTTGTTTCTAAGGGGTGTGTTCGATGTCATTTCCGAAAGAGTTCACGTGGGGAGTCGCGTCCGCGGCCTTCCAGGTAGAGGGGGCGTCCAATACCCATGGGCGTGGGCCGAGCGTCTGGGATCAGTTCTGTGAGACTCCGGGTAAGGTCTTTGACGGACACACGGGCGAGATCGCGTGCGGCTCCTACGATCGAATAGATGAAGACACTGAACTCATCAAACAGCTCGGCGCGAACGCGTACCGCTTCTCGATCTCGTGGTCCAGATTGTTTCCTGATGGTATCGGCTCGCGCAATGAAGAAGGGTTTGCGTATTACGATCGGCTGATCGATGCGTTATTGACGCGAGGGATTGTGCCTTGGGTCACGCTGTATCACTGGGATCTTCCGCTCGCACTCCATGAGCAGGGCGGCTGGCTGAATGATCAGATTCCGGTTTGGTTCGAGCAATACACCAAAGCAGTGGTCGAGTGGTATTCAGATCGCTTGCAGCATTGGTTCACGCTCAATGAGCCGCAGATATTTCTGGGGCATGGATACAAAGACGGCAAGGACGCGCCGGGACTGCAGCTGAGCCGGAAGGAAGTTTTACTCGCGACGCATCACGCGTTGCTCGCGCACGGCC
>WUAJ01000249.1 GCA_009827215.1 Phycisphaeraceae bacterium | reverse complement strand
ATACCCCGCCCACAAACCCGAACCGATCCACCACCACCGCGAAGATCATGTCGTTGTGATCCTCAGGCAGCGCGTTGTACCGCACAATCGCCCGCGCCTCCGCCGCATCAATCCCGCTCAGCTGCCCCGCGCCGATCAGCGTCTGTGCCCGTGTGCTCTGATAGTTAATATCGTGCGACGCCGAGTCGTCCCCCTGGAACTGCTTGACGATCCCCACCAGCCGCGCCTTCTGGTGTGGACGCAGCATCGGATACGCCGCCGGAGCCGCCAGCGCCGCGCACACCACAATCAACGTCAGATGCCGCAGCCGAGCCCCCGCCGCGATCAGCATCGCAAACAGCGCAGGCACAAAAAGACTCGCTGTCCCCAGGTCAGGCTGCAGCGTAATCAACCCCACCGGGATCGCCGCGATGATCCCAGGCACAATCAACCCCTTGAACTGCCGATGCGCCGAGCGATACCGCATGTACCGCGCCACCAACAACACAAACGCGATCTTCATCACTTCCGATGGCTGGAAGTCCGCCACCCCCAGATTGATCCACGCCTTCGCCCCGTTCCTTGGAGTCACAAGCCAGCTCGGAACCCCAGGAACCAGCAAGAAAATCAACAGCCCCAGCCCCACCAGATACATCAATACAGAGAACAACCCCACCACCTTGTAGTGAGGCAGCGCAATGACAACACACGCCATCAACCCCACAATCAGAAACACCACCTGCTTCATCGCTTCCGCCGCCAAGCCCCCGCCGCTCGACGAACTCACCGACACGCTCCCCTCCGCGAGATCAATCGAGTAGATCCCGATCAGCGTCAGCACCAGCGACGCAATCAGCGTGAACCACGCCGCGTTCATCACCTTCACCGCGCTCCACACCGATTGATCGCTCCACCCCGCGCCGCGGATCGCACGCATCCATACAGGATCTCTTGTGTAAGTACTCATTGGTCACCCCCCGCGACCTGATCACCATCAACGCTCGGCAAATACCCCTCATCCACAAGCGCCTGAATCACCTGGTTATTGATCGCCCCCGATACCCGCGCCCCCGATCCACCATAATCCACGACCACCGCAACCGCATACTCAGGCGCCGACCCCTCGCGTGCGACCAAAGACACATACCACGAGTGATCCCCCTTGCGGACCACCTGCGCCTCCATCGGACCATCCCCATCCGGATCCATCACCAAAGGCGATGAAGTCGCTGTGCCAGTCTTGCCCCACACATCAACACCCGCAATATTGAACACCGGATCCCGCAACATGTCATAGGTCACATGTTCGCCTGTTCCATATTCAGGATTGTTCACGACTTCGTACAAACCATCGAGTGTGTCCCGGATCGCCCAACCAGGAACTCCAATATTCGTCACCTCAGGCATCCCCCCACCCCGGATCACCCTCGGTTTCATCATGAACCCACCACGCGCCAGTGTCGCGTACGAATCCGCCGCGTGCAAAGGAGTCCAAGTGATCGGCCCTTGACCGATCCCCATCTGGATCGCATCCTCCGGACTGATCGGGAGCGTCCCACCCTTCCCATCAAACACCCCCGTCGATCCCGCCCACGAAGAACCAATCCCAAGCTCGATCGGGACCCCAACCCCAAACATCGAGTACACCTCATCAATTCCCTTAGGACCAAGCCGCTCCCCAAGCTTGAAGAAGAACACATTGGACGACACCATCAACGCGTCCGTTCCATCGGGATGCCGCTTGAGCTGATCAAAGTGCGTCATCCCAGGATACTTGCGGAAGATCCAAGACCGCAACATCGTCGGCCGATCCGGATACAACGACCCCGTCGCCTCGATCCGCTCACCCTCCGCATACATCCCGAGCTTGCTCGCGCCGCACAGCACCAACGCCTTCGCCACCGACCCCGGCTGATACGGCTTACTAATCGCGCGATTCACATAAGGCGAACGCTCCTCACGAAAACGCTCCACCTCTTCATCACTATTGAGACCAAGCCGACGCCAGTCCCCGTCCCTCGGCGCGACAGGAGTCGAGACCATCGCCAGAATCTCTCCCGTCGCGACCTCAAGCACCACCGCCGCCGCGTCAAGCTCCGTCCCAACCGCCATGTACTCGTTCTCATGCCAAGGCTGCACCCTCGTCAACCCCACCGATGGATCAAGCACCGCACGAATCCGCGCCTGCAGCGCCATATCAATCGTCAGCGTCACATCCTGACCCGGATCGGGAGGGATCTCGCTCACGCCGCGCGTCTGCAGATGCTCCGTCCGCAACCCACGCAGCCCACGCAATCGATGCTCCATCGCCGACTCGATCCCCGTATGCCCCACCCGATCGTGCTCGCGATACCGCCCCCGATCCACGCCTTCCTCAGTCAACGCCACACCGCGCAACCAGCTATCCGTTTCGATCGCGGCTTTCCTTCGATCAGCATCCTCTTTATACACACTGTCCCGCACGCGTCCAAGCAGCAGCGCCCCCAGATCATCCACACGCACCCGCACCGACTCATTGCTTCGAAGCGGCAGCGGGAAGCTCGAACGATCCAGGATCACCGCCTGCGATTCAAACGGATACACTCGCCGCGTGTTGTCCGTAATCACCATCCCAGGAAACAGCGGAATCAACTCATCCAGCGCCGCCTCCCCACCATCCACATAAGTCATCGCCGGAACTTCTCGCGTCGTCATCCGCATCAACTCGAAACCCACCGCATCGCGCACGCCCTCAACAACCGGATGCGCGATCGTCTGCTCCCTGATCTTCTGCGATGCCTTCTTGACGAACCGATCCAGATCCCGATCAGTAACCGCAAACCCCTGCCGTTCGCGTTCCTGCACATCATTGCGCACGCGCGCCTCAACAAGCTGCCGATACTGCCCCTCGATCCGATCGACAATCTCATCACGCTTCGCGTGAACTTCTTCGAGCCCCACCCCCGTGTACGCCGCGATCGTCCGCAGCGACGCTTCGACATGCTGCTGATAGATAATCCGATAGTTCTCAATGATCGCGTCGCGCTCACGATCGTCGTACAGATCCCACCGATCCCGATGCGCCTTGCGTGCATACCGCTTGGCGCGAGTCCGCGCCCATTCGCCGCTGAGCACCGGATAATCAATCGCGACATCGTAACTCGCCTGGTCATACGCAAGCACGCGTCCAGTCCGATCCAGCACCCGCCCGCGTGTCGTTGGGAGCCAGGTCCGACGGATCAGCCTCGACTCCGCGAGCGCCCGCGCCGAATCCCCCTCCACCACCGTCATCCAAAACATCCGCGACAACAACCCCGCGAACCCCAGACACACCGCGGCCATCAACAGCACCAGCCGCCGATGGAACATACTCGGAATGAGCTTCGAAACAGCCCCCATCATCACCGCCAAACAGACCCAATCAGGTATCAACGCCCCCCATCATACCCACAATACGCGAATCACCCCAAATCACAACAATCCGGAGCGCCCC
>WUAJ01000248.1 GCA_009827215.1 Phycisphaeraceae bacterium | reverse complement strand
CATGATCGCCCAAGCCGCGTGGGACCTCGTCGAACGCATCGGGATGCCCGAAGCACGCATCACGCTCGCGCAGTGCGCGACCTACCTCGCGTGCGCTCCCAAATCCAATGCCGCGTACGTCGCGATCGACGCCGCGCTCGATGATGTCCGCAAAGACCGCGTCATCCCCGTCCCCATCTACCTCCGCGACGGCAACACCTCTCCCCGCTCGGACGCCGACGGCTCAGGAAAGCGCGTCCGCGACCTTGAATCCGAAAAATACCAATACTCCCACAACGCCG
This sequence comes from Phycisphaeraceae bacterium, assembly GCA_009827215.1. Classification (GTDB taxonomy): domain Bacteria; phylum Planctomycetota; class Phycisphaerae; order Phycisphaerales; family UBA1924; genus UBA1924. The sequence continues at coordinate 3,087 of WUAJ01000248.1, read as the reverse complement.
ACAACCAACTCACCGGTCAAGACTACCTCGGAGTCCCCAAACGCTACTACGAACCCAAAGACATCGGCTCCGAAAAGATCCTCAAACAGTTCCTCGAACAAGCCCGCGCCTCCAAACAATCCAAAGCGTGAACGAGCAACCCACCAAATCCCACCTCCGTCAATCGCTCAAAGCAACACTCAATGCGATGAGCGATGAGCAGCGCGCCCAAGCCGCAGCAGCACTCACAACACGGATAACTCAATCGGACCTGTTTACGCACGCGTGCATCCTCGCGTACGCCTCTCTCCCGACAGAACTCTCACTGGATCCGCTCATCAACCGCGCTATCTCAGCACTCAAAACCATCTGCATTCCCGCCGTCGATTGGGACACCAAGACCATGCAACCGGTGCAAATTGATTCGCTGGACAACAATTTACAAATTGGCCGATACGACCTCCGATCACCCCGCATCGACTGCAAACCGATCCCTGACGACCAGATCAGCCTCGCGCTGATCCCAGGACTGGGTTTCGATCCAGATGGTCGTCGGCTCGGACGCGGCGCGGGGTTCTATGATCGATGGATCGAAGCACGCCGGCACCATGATGCCCCCATCACGCTCGTTGGTGTCTGTTTCGATGAACAAATCGTCGAGCGCATCCCAACCGATCCGCACGATCAGCGAATGGACATGGTCATCACACCCTCGACCACATACACGAACGCATAAAGAGAACCACGGATGAGTCTTCCAAGCCAATCGTCACGCTCCGCACGCTCCTCCGCAGTCCACTACCGCCGGAGCAGCAACTCTCCATTCCGTAAACTTCTCCCAGCGATCCTCGTCGCCGGAGCTCTAGCGCTGATCCTCTGGTTCGCGCTCATCAAACCCAAGAGCACCAACGCAACTGAACCAAGCGCTGAACAAGCGAACATCGAACAGACCGAGCAACCAGTCGAGATCTCCAACGCATCTCCAAACAGATCACTCCCAGGATCAGGTGAGCGTCCAAACACACAGGAAGAAGTCCAGAACACCATCTCCAACCAGAGCACGCAACCCATCACGCGCCCGCTCACTCAACCCGAAACCAGCACATCGCTCTCGACGAACACGCCAGCAAACAATCCCCAGTCCGACCCAAGCTCGCTCCTCGATGCGACACGCAACCAGACCAACCAACCGACCCAGCAGCCTTCAACTCAACCATCAAGCACCGCAAACGGCGCTGACCGCCTCCGCCTCCAACTCGACACCGCGCAGCGCATGATCGACCAGAACGACCGCGTCGCCGCGCGTCGCTTGCTCTCCCAGACCCTCAACACACGCGATCTCTCGCAGCGCGACGCCCAGCGCCTCCGCAGCGAGCTCACCGCAATCAACGATGTCCTCCTCTTCGGACCAGTCGTCGCACCAAATGATCCGATGTGCGAAGAATACAAAGTCCAGTCCGGAGACTCGCTCTCCCGCATCGCGTCTCGCCGAGAACTCGCGACCCACTGGAAACTCATCCAGCGCGTCAACAACATCGCCAACCCCTCACGCATCCGACTCGGACAAACACTCAAACTCGTCCGAGGCCCATTCCACGCGATCGTCCACAAACGCGACCACCGCATGGACCTCTACCACGGCTCACCAAACGATCCCGCAAGCTGGGTCTACATCCGCTCCTTCAATGTCGGACTCGGAGAAGACAACGGCACCCCAGTCGGACTCTTCACCATCTCCACCAATAAACTCGAAAACCCAGGGTGGGTCAACCCAAGAGACGCGTCCGAACGCTACACCCCAGACGACCCACGCAACCCCATCGGAGAGTACTGGCTCGGACTCGACGGCGTGGGTGAATACGCCTCACTCACCGGCTACGGCATCCACGGCACCATCGACCCCGATTCCATCGGAGGCGACCAATCCATGGGCTGCGTCCGCCTCGCCGACGACGACATCGCGATGGTCTACGAACTCCTCGCTGAGCGCGTCTCCGTCGTCGAGATCCGCCCGTAATCCGCCCGCTAAAGACCCCAATTTCAGGCCTTTAGAACCCCTCTCCTGACGCAAGTTGTCCACGCAACACGCGGGATTTTTCGTGCCTTTCGACCTACCATAACTGTCCCAGATTCGAGCCTATGAAGCTCCGATTCCGGGCTCTCAATTCTGATGATTTTCAGCGCTCACCAAAGCGTTCACAGGGACAACCCATCAACATCATGACCGACCAGAACACACCATCGACCCCGCCTAAGAACGGCGCGTATTCCTCGGACCAGATCAAGGTCCTCGAAGGTCTCGAAGCCGTCCGCAAACGCCCCGGCATGTACATCGGTGGTACAGGCATCGGCGCCCTCCACCACCTCGTCTACGAAGTCGTCGACAACTCCATCGACGAAGCGATGGCCGGATTCGCGACCTATGTCTCCGTCGTCATCCAGCCCGATGGTTCCATCAAAGTCTCCGACGACGGACGCGGGATCCCAACCGATCCCGTCAAGAACGACGACCCCACCCTCGACGGCAAACCCGCCGTCGAAGTCGTGCTCACGAAGCTCCACGCCGGTGGGAAGTTCCAGCAAGAAGGCTCCGCGTACAAAGTCTCCGGCGGTCTCCACGGCGTGGGCGTCTCCTGTGTCAACGCGCTCTCCTCACTCCTGGAAGTCGAAGTCTGGCGCGACGGACAGATCAAAGGCATCGCCTTTGAGCGCGGAGTCGTCACCAAACCAATCCACGACATCGGACCGATCCCCGCAAACGCCGACCGCGAAACGGGAACGATCGTCACCTTCATGCCAGACACGGAAATCTTCGAGGACACCAACTTCGTCTACCAAACCCTCGCGACGCGCCTCCGCGAGCTCGCGTTCCTCAACCCAGGTGTCACCATCAAGCTCACCGACGAACGCGTCGGCGCCGACGGCAAGCTCAAGCACGAGGTCTTCAAAGCCGAGAACGGCTTGCTCGAGTATGTCACCCACCTGATGAAGGGCAAGAACACCGTCTCCGCCCCCGTCTACCTGCGCAAGGAACTCGAAGAAGAGTCCATGATCGCCGAGATCGCGCTCCAGTACCACGACGGATACAACGAAACACTCCTCACCTTC
>WUAJ01000247.1 GCA_009827215.1 Phycisphaeraceae bacterium | reverse complement strand
AGCAGCAGTCACTCATATCGCTGGCGTACAGGAACCATCGATCTCGCCGCGGGTGAACACCAACTGGAAGTCCAGTACATGGAAGGCTGGTCCGATGCGGGACTCTTCCTGTCATGGCAAGGTCCAGGAGATCAGTTCGAGCAGATCATCCCGGCGAGTGCCTTCGTCCCACGCAATGAACGCGTGCGAGTTGTCCAGTGGAGAGAAATCTCGGGACACAGGACAATGAGCGGCGAGTAGTTGTCGACAACTACGCACGATCCAGCTGTGATACCATTGGACCTCTGCTGGAGGTTTAATGAACGAAGACACACGCAATGTGACACGCCCACCCTCGAAGTCTCACGACATCGGACTCGTGCTGGGACCATTGCTTGCGATCGGTGTGTATGTCCTCTTGAAAGACGCGCCGGGTCTCGATGAACCAGCGCGCCGACTCGCGGGACTCGCAGTACTCATGGCGGCATGGTGGGTCAGCGAAGCAATCCCGCTCGCGGCGACCGCGTTGATCCCGATCGTTGGGTTCCCACTGCTGGGTATCCTTCCTGTCGGAGACACCACTGTTCGCTACGGACACAAACTGATCTTTCTCTTCATGGGCGGCTTAATGCTCGGCAAAGGGCTCGAACGCTGGGGGGCCCACAAAAGACTTGCGCTGATCATCATCTTGGTCGTCGGCACTGGACCAAGACAGATCATCGCGGGCGTCATGCTCGCGTCCGCTGTGCTCAGTGGGTTTGTGTCAAACACAGCGACCGCGATGATGATGCTCCCGATCGTGCTGTCGATCGGGGTGCTCGCCGCGGGAGATGATTATGAATCTGTCAGCGCCAAGCGTTTCAATGTCTGTCTGCTGCTGGCGCTCGCGTACGGCGCTTCGATCGGAGGCATCGCGACCATCACCGGAACGCCTCCCAATGGTTTTCTTGCGGGATTCATGACGCAAGAGCTCAAGATCGAGATGACCTACGCGCGCTGGCTCGCGCTCGGGATACCGCTCACAGTTGTGATGCTCCCTGTGAGTTGGGCATACCTGGTCTTTCTCGCGATGCCGGTGCGCATCGCGGAAATCCCAGGCGGACGCAAGTACATCCGCGAGCGACTCGATGCTCTGAGACCAATGAGCAGTGCTGAGATCCTGTCCGTGCTCATCTTCGGACTCACCGCATTCTTATGGATCACGCACGGCTGGATCGAGTCATGGCTCCAAGAAGGCGCCTATCCAAACTTCCCCACAATCGACGACGCGACGATCGCGATCGGAGGGGCGCTGTTGATGTTCATCGTCCCGACCGATCGTTCACGCCAGACGCGTGTGTTGTCATGGAAACATGCCGAATCGATCCCTTGGGGAGTGCTCATCTTGTTCGGAGGCGGACTCGCGCTCGCAAAGGGAGTCACCAACACTGGACTCGACACATGGATCGGTCAGCAGATCGCGAGCTTCGGAAATCCTGGAGAGATCCCCTTGCTTGGTGGGGTCACAGCACTCATTGTGTTCCTCACTGAGATTACATCCAACACAGCGACCACGAGCACAATGCTCCCAGTCCTCGCGGCGGTGGGTGATGGCATGGGGATTGATCCGACCTTGCTCGTCATCGGTGCCGCTGTTTCTGCTTCGTGTGCGTTCATGCTCCCTGTCGCGACACCACCAAACGCGATCGTGTTCGCTTCTGGACGCATCAGCATCAAACAGATGGCATTGGCGGGATTCGGACTCAATATCATCTGCGTGATCATCATCACACTGATGGTTTGGGGACTCGCGCCGCGTTTATTAGGACTGGAATCGGTGAAATCAGCGCCAATTGATCCCCAATCAAATACTCCCAATCTGATCGATCAGTAAGATTCCGCCTACCATCCAGACGGTGCATCCAGAATCCGCGCCGCGGGTTCTTCAGATCGATCAACGCGAGCCGGGCTTCGCGGCCTGGAATGGAGACCATGCGTGCAGTCCACCACCCCCAACGCCACGAATCCCAACGATCATTCAGACTCGTCTGGATCCCCTACTGACAAGCAGAGCACACCAAAGAAGAGCAGCGGCATGCTCAAAGCCGCTTCGATTCTGTTCCGTACTGTGGTGATCATCGTGATCTTGGTTGCCGCGGCAGGAATCGTTGGACTGCTCGTTGCAAGCAAAGTACAGCCTGCACACAGTGGAGAACGCCGACCCACGATCCAAGTTCATACGATCGAAGCGCAACGCCTGCATGTCGATCGAACATGGGACGGATACGGCACCGCGCGTTCGATGAATGACGCGGATGTCGTCGCTGAAGTTGGCGGGCGTGTGCTTGAGCGTCCCGAGATGATCGAGCCGGGAGTGCAAGTTCAGGTCGGGACTGTGCTGCTCCGTCTAGATTCGAGCGATTACGCAAATGCACTCGACGCTGCGAATCAAGCCGCGGCTGCGATTGAAGCACAGATCGCGGGACTCAATGTCGAGTCCGAACGCGTAGGAACACAAATCGAACTTGCGAACGACGAGATCGATGCCGCACAGCGCGATCTGGAACGCACGCGCCAAGCAATCGAAGCGGGCGCGGGAAACGCCGGAGAGCTGGACACCAAAACTGCATCGCTGCGCCGTGTGCAACGCGAGGTTGAATCGCTCCGCGAGAAGCTCGAGATGATCCCGTCGCGTCGTGCTCAACTCGCTGCACAGCTTGCGGCTCAGAAATCCAACGCCGCGACAGCGCAAGAGAATCTGCAACGATCCGTGATCCGCTCACCAGTATCAGGAGTCATCCAGAGTGTGAACTATCGCAAGGGAGATTGGGTTGCGCTCGGAACACCCGTCGCAAGGGTTGTCGATCTTGCTCATCTGGAAATCCCTGTCAAGCTCCCTGCAAGCGCCATCAACTGGCTCCAGCTTGGTCAGACAGTCCAGCTCTGGGAAGGTGAACCCACAGGTCCAGCGGACACAGAAGGCACCATCACCCGTATCGCTCCAGAAGCGGATGCGACGAGCCGGACAGTAACTATCTATGTCGAGGTTGAGCAGAGCCCTCTGGATCAAGACAAGCTGAATCCCGGACGATTCATTCTCGCGCGTGTGAGCACGCCGGATGATCGTCCACGATTTGTCGTTCCTCGACGAGCGATCCAGAACGGGCGTTTGCTGATCGCACAGTCTACAGAGAACAAACTCGAAGCACGCATCGAGGTCATCCCGATTACGATCGACTACTCCATCGACGGCAAGATCGAATCGCTCGATCCCAACGAGGACCAATGGACAGTCATCGCAACAGGACTCGAATCGGGACAACGCGTGGTCGTCTCTCTGCTGGATCAGCTCAGTCAGGGAATGATCGTTGATCTGCTGGATCCTGATTCGGAAACTGCGAGCCAGACAACAAGTGAGGATCTGCCATGAGTCTCGCACGATTCGGTGTCCGTAAGCATGTGGTCGCGAACCTCGTGATGTTCGCGCTCATCGGCGCGGGATTGATCTTCGGAACGACCCTTCGCCGCGAGTTCTTCCCCTATGTAGAGCCGAGGGTCGTGTCGATTGTCGCGCCGGATCCAGGAGCTGCTCCGGAGGAGATCGAAGACTCACTCGGTGGGAAAATCGAGGACTC
>WUAJ01000246.1 GCA_009827215.1 Phycisphaeraceae bacterium | reverse complement strand
ATCCGGCGCGTGGTCAGCATCCACAGTCAGCAAGCACGAGCTCTATCAACTCTCTGTTCAGAATGTCGAAGCAGAGATCGATTTCATTGATGAAGAGTTTGAAAAGATCCGTGGCCGCAAAGCCAAGTCCCTCAGAGAAGATTTCTGCGGCACGGGAAACACCTCCACCGAGTGGATCAAACGACGCGACGACAATACCGCAATTGGACTCGATATCGATCAACCCACACTCGATTGGGGCACCGAGCACCACCTCGCGGGACTCACTGATGACCAGCGTTCACGCGTTCATCTGCTCAATCGCAATGTCCTTGAACCTGAAGATGCCGTCGGGATTGATTGCGTGCTCGCGATGAACTTCTCGTACTGGCTCTTCAAAACCCGTGACGAACTCCGAAACTATTTCAAAACTGTTCGCGAGTCGCTAGGCAACGACGGCGTGTTCTTCCTCGACCACTACGGCGGCTCGGAGACCATGACCGAGACCAAGGAAGAGAAAGACATCGACGAAGGACCTGGGAAGCGATTCACTTATGTTTGGGAACAAGCGTCATACAACCCGATCACCGGCGACATGCAGTGCCATATCCACTTCAAGTTCCCTGACAAGACCAAGATCAAGAACGCGTTTACTTACAACTGGCGCCTCTGGACAATGGTCGAGCTTCGTGAGCTGCTTTCTGAGGCAGGATTCGCAAATGTTGTCGTCTACTGGGAAGGCGAAGACGAAGACGGGGACGGCAACGGCGAATACGAACCAACCCTTGAAGGAGCCGCAGATCCCGCGTTCATCTCCTACATCGTCGCGTACGACTAAGCAAACTGAAAGCTGTATCACTAGAATCCAATGATGCAAGGCGTGCTTGATATCCCGGAAGAACTTCAGCGACTCCAAGAGGCCGTCGCTTCTGGATTCGAACGCGTCGAAGAGGTATTCGCAACTCAACTCGTCTCAGATCTCGCTCCTGTAGATCAGATGTGCGAGCATGTTGAGCGATATCGCGGCAAGATGCTCCGTCCGATGCTTGTTCTGCTCTGTGGAGCCGCTTCTCGATCAGATCTTGATCCCATGCTGCGGAGCGACTCACTTGATTCGATGATCAGTGATGCCCACATCACATGCAGCGCCGTCTGCGAAATGGTTCACATGGCGACCCTCGTTCACGACGATGTGCTCGACGAAGCGGAAATCCGCAGACGCGGAAAGACCATCAACGCGATGAAGGGGAACGAGACTTCCGTCATTCTCGGAGACTACCTCATCGCGAGTGCGTACGAACTCTGCTCTTCACTCGACTCCCCAATCCCAAGCCGCATCGTGGGGCAAGCTTCCGCGATCATGTGTACCGGCGAACTGCTCCAACTCCACAATCGGAATAACTTCGAGCTCGATGAGAAAACATACTTCCAGATTCTTGAACGCAAAACCGCGGCATTGATCGGCGCCTCCTGCGAACTCGGCGCGTTGTGCTCACTCGGATTTGATCAACAACAAAATACAATCACGCAAGCACTCAAAGGATTCGGCAGCGATCTCGGCGTCGCCTTCCAGATACAGGATGATGTGCTCGATCTCACAGGAACTCTCGAAACGGTCGGCAAATCTGTTGGACGCGACTTGGATAAAGGGAAACTCACCTTTCCGATCATCCACCACCTCGCAAACGCCTCCGACGAGATTCGCAATGAATCACTCGGACTGATTCAAAATGCAGCTCAAGGCGATCAATCCGGTCTGCCGAAACTGATTGAGTTGCTGAGTGAAACCAGCTCGATTGCCGCAACACAGCAGATGGCACAATCCTATGTGGATCGCGCCAAAGCCCGGCTGAATCAGATCCCAGAGGGACCTGGTCGACCGATGCTGGAACTGATCGCAGACGCGGTCATCAATCGCACCCATTGAGGTTCATGAGCGATGCCCAAACGCGTGTTCAAGTTCTACCAGCGTAAACGGGTCGTCAACATCAATCTCAATATCCTTGCCGCGGGATTCCTCGCAATCGCACTCGCGAAGATCCCTGTCATGTTCGTTGGCAACTGGATTGGCACCGAACACAAACTACTCATCGCTGCAGCAGCATACCTGATTGACACCGTAATCGATGTGAGCCTCTACTATTTGCTTCACTGGATTGCGAACCACTGGAACCCACACGGGCATCACCCAGAACAGAAGAAACGCCCAAAGAGTAGACAGTTTGTGCATGACGCGACACGCATCCAAGCAGAGCGTATGGCGCTGGTCCCGATCTTCATCATCATCGGACCCGGCGGGATGTGGGCGCTGCAGAAGTTTGCTGATATCCCCCACTCGTGGGCGTTCGTCATCGCGTTCGTCAGCGCCATCATCACCACACGCATCATCCACACTTTCTGGGGGTATCGATCAGGTACTTTCAAGGACACCGTGGATTTCATGATCGACGACGACTTCCAGATCGGACGCGATCTGAGCAAAGAAGCCGAGGAACAAGAACAGGAAGCCGCAGAGTCCAAAAAGACCGATGAGGTCACCCTCTAATGTGCGGCATCGCGGGTGTCATCAAAATCCACGACCCCAAGGACGGCCCCCCCCCGCCTCACCTCGAAGCGATCCCCGAAGCATGGCTCGATATCCTTGACGACTCCATCAAACACCGAGGCCCCGACGGCCAAGGACGCTTCCGCGATCGAGCAATCCGAGACGATGGCACCATCGTCGATGTCGCACTCGTCCATCGACGACTCAGCATCATCGACCACGAGGGCGGCTCCCAACCCATGGTCCACGACGGCGAGCACCTGCGCCCCGACCTGACCTACCAACCCGGCGAGCCCCCGATCATCGCGAGTGAGATTGAGCCGGAGAAGCCGGTGGTCGCGGTGGTGTTCAATGGGTGTATTTACAACCATCGCGAGTTGCGCAAAGAACTCGAAGCCGCCGGGCATGAGTTTGAGACGGACCACTCGGATACCGAGGTGCTTGTGCATGGGTGGCGGGAATGGAATGTCGAAATTCAAGACCACACTGATGGAATGTATTCCCTACTTTCATGGGACAGGGAGTTTGGCCAGCTTGGGTTAGGACATGACAATGCTGGCGAGAAACCGTTAGCACTAATGCTTCGAGCACCAATCACCCGTGTTTTTTCTTCAACCCACTCAGGACTAACACGCCTCTTTCCAGTGCTGCCATTTGTTGATTCCGAACAGTCTTCTACTGAACTCTGCCGAGTTCTATCGTCGCCGGGAAATCAAACCAGTTATCTTAATAATCATTTCGTAATCACTCCTAGGAGATGGGAGCTATACCCTGCCACACCCCATCGAAATGCAAGAGAACCGGATCCTCGATTAAGCGATGATGTACTTCTCCGCTCTAGCACAAATCGTGAGTTAGCTCTTGCTAAACGCGGATCCAGACCTAGATTATCTTCAATTGGTCGGACTGATCGCATGGTTGTTGAAGCTGTATGTTCACGGCTCGAAGCCGATGTCCCACTCGGCGTTTTCCTCTC
>WUAJ01000245.1 GCA_009827215.1 Phycisphaeraceae bacterium | reverse complement strand
TTGGTAAGGAGAATCATAGCCCGGTACAAGCGGACTGAAAGCTTTGTGACCCGTCGAATTCACTGAGAATTGGGTCCGTTCGGTGCTCAATCAGGGAGCTTGGATTCGATCTTCACCAGCAGATCGCGGATCTCAGTGAGGACCTCACTCTGCTGATTGGTTGGTTCAGGAGAGGTCTGATCCGGTGTGGATTTGGACCCCTGAGCGAGCCGATCTCGCTGATCGAGGACCGATTTGCGGAACTCCACGGCATCGACAATCCCGATGATGTTCACCAGTGATCCGCCTGGACCGGACGATTGACCTGCGGTCTCGACTTTGAACCCTCGGAGACCGAAATGACGCATGATTGGGCCTTGGAACATCTGAAGATCGGTGATCTTCTCCAGTGGGATCGTGGACTCTGTTTTGTTCATGATCCCTTTTTTGATTTCCAGCGTCCGCTCATTGAGCGTGCATCCCAAGTTCGCGAGGTGCTTTGCGATCAGCCAGTTCCCGATGATGACATACACAATCGCGAGAGGTATTCCAACGATTGTTAAACACAGAATGATTGATGTAGACCAGAGGTAATACGGTTTGACTTTGGGATCAAAGTCCGCGTCCCAAAGGATTCGTTCTTCTGACATAGAAAATCCTCACAGTGCGATTGATGAATCTACACAGTATATCAGAATAGCACACGCTTCGGTTGGGTATTAGACGACAGGATCCGCAACGACCCGTGTCTGGATGATCGGTCGGGAATCAATATCTGTGAGGAGATATTCGATGACATCAAGTGCCGAGTATGAGGTTTTGCCGGGCTTGAGGAAGCGAGCAATCCCGGCGACATCATCCCCACAAGTGATGAGTGGTTTTTCGAGATCGCCGTTTTGTTGGATCTGTCCCATGTGGATGTTCGCCATGAGTCCGTTGCAGACACACTTTCGACCGACTGTGTCTTCAAGCGATCCACCTTTGCGGACATAGTCGTCGATTGGTTCCGATGGACAGCGCCAGCCGACTTTGCCGTTCTCTTTGCGATACGCGTGACGGAGATATCCAAGATCGCAGATCCTAGAGCGAGCCTCGTAGGTCGCTTGGTCTGAATGTGTCTGATCCATTTCCAGCACTTTGAATGGGAATCCAGTTGGAGACGCGACTGGATCTGTGAAGACTTCCGCTTCTCCATTGATGCTCTTCTGAATTCCCTGATCTCGGATAGCTTTGTCCAGACCAGATTCGTTGCAGAAAGCAAATGCCGTTCCGACCTGAACTCCTGCGGCTCCCATCTTCTTTGCTTCGACCACACGCTCAGGTTCTGCGTAGGAGCCGGCGAGCCAGAACGGGAGCCCGATTGCGTGGATCGCTTCGAGGTCCGCGACATCGCGTTCTCCGTAGATTGGTTCACCCTCTACGCTGAGTTGCATCTTGCCTCGTGGAGGCGCGTTATGTCCACCAGCAGTGGGACCTTCGATGATGAATCCGTTGACCTTGCCGCTCGCTTTCTTTGCGAGCATGCTTGCCAGTGGTGCGGAGGACACAATCGCGAGGAAATCAGGTCGTTTGATATCTGGAACCTCGCCGCCACAGAACTCGACTGGATCAAACTTGGTGGTGAACTCCTCACCAGCTTGGGCGCCTTGGACATCAATCTTCAGTTCTACGGCTTGCTTCGCGGCGAGTTTGTCGAGAATCCCTGGGATCGCTTTGGGGATACCGGCGCCCATGAGCACATAGGACACACCAGCAAGCATCGCACCAAACATTGATGGGAGATTGGGGACCTGAATCTTCTCAAGATAGTTGATGCCGACTGGTCCAGAGTGCCCTTCCTTCGCGAGGTAGACCTCGACGAAGTTCGACGCAACGAGGAGTTCCTCGAGCTGTTTGGAGTGCTTCATCCCAACAACAGGCTTGGGTTTGAATGGTTTGGATTCGGACTTCCCGCCTTCGACAAAGTAACGATCAATGATGCGTTGCGCGATTTCTGGGATCGGGAAGTGACCAAGCGCTCTGCGCACATGACCACCCGGATCACCAACTTGTAATCGTCTCGCAAGGATCAGATCGAGTGCCGTTCCCGAAACCACACCCATCTGGCCCGTACGGGCAACAGCATTGGCAAGGGTCCAACTGGAGACTCCAGCTCCCATGCCGCCTTGGATAATTGTGGGTAGAGATGCACTGGTCATGAAGTAAGTATCGTAGCCATCATCCGATCTTGGACGCTCACAAATCCGTGGACATTGAGCAGATGGATTGGTCTTGAGTTTGAGAATCGCATGTCATGACCTACGAGTCAGTTTTTGAGTGGTTCTGGAACTGCCTTTTGAGCCTCGGAGTGAAGATTTCTTCACACGCCCTTTGAATTTGCCTGATTCTGAGCTCCCACGATGCTTCCCAGCAGATTTGCTCAATGGCTTGTCAGTCGGCTTCCTGGATCGCTTCTTGCTTGGTTTGGAGAATGATTCTCCGCTCGATTGGGGTTTGCCTCGATGTTTCTTCTTGGTGCTCCCGTTGGAGTGCTTCGAGCCCGCGAAGTGTTTGGACTGAGGTTTCTTGCGTGAGCCTTTATGCTGTTTCTTTTTGAAACTCCCTCGTGGTTTCGGAGCCGGGATCGTGAGATCCTCATGATCTTCACCAATCGGGAGCGTGATGTTGGTACGGCGTTCGATCGCTCGATAGATGCCGACTTCTTCTGAGCCGCAAAGAGAGATCGCGATCCCTGAGGCGCCTGCACGAGCGGTCCTGCCGATCCGATGCACATAGGTCTCCGGATCGATCGGCATGTCAAAGTTCACGACATGCGTGATCTCGTCCACATCGATCCCACGCGATGCGATATCCGTCGCGACAAGGACCTGAGTCTTACCATTCTTGAATCGCTTCATTGTCCGCGTGCGAGCGTTCTGGGTTTTGTCGCCGTGGATTGCTTCCGAGCTGATGTCTGATCGTTGAAGGTGCTTCACAAGCTTGTCGGCACCATGCTTGGTTCTGGTAAAGACAAGTGCTCGACCAACCGAATCCTCTGAGAGGATCCGTTCGAGGAGCACAGTCTTGTTTGCGCGATCTGCGAAGTACACGCGCTGCGTGATGAGCTCAGCGGTCGTGGATTCTGGAGCGGTTTCAACCGTGACTGGATTCTGAAGAATCGCGTCTGCGAGTGCACGGATTTCTCTAGAAACCGTCGCTGAAAAGAAGAGCGTTTGGCGATCCTCTGGGATCATCCCGATGACCTTGCGGATGTCGTGGATGAACCCCATGTCCAGCATCCGATCCGCTTCGTCCAGCACAAGCGTCTCGATGTGACTCAGATCGATGTGCCCTTGATTGATCAGATCGAGTAATCGGCCCGGAGTCGCGACCAGTATATCGACTCCGGCGCGGAGTGCTTGCACTTGTTTGCGTTGGTTGACGCCACCAAAGACCACGGCGTGACGGAGGTGCAGGTTGCGTCCATACGCGACAAAGCTCTCGAAGATCTGGGTTGCGAGTTCGCGAGTGGGACAGAGTACGAGCGCGCGAGGTGGTCGTCCCTGACGATCTTTCCGTCGTCCTTTCATGGAACGCTCCTGATGCGAC
>WUAJ01000244.1 GCA_009827215.1 Phycisphaeraceae bacterium | reverse complement strand
GAACGATCCACCCGATCGCGTGATCAGATACCGATCCGCGATCGCCGGATACGCTGCGCATGAGATCGCTGTGATGTCATACGGCTCAGACGCTCCCGGATCAATCGCAAGCTCATTGAGCTCCTGCACATCCCGCGCCACCAGATCAAAGCGGAACGGACCAGTATCAAGCTGGGGTTGACCAAGCGGTCCATCGATCGGAGTCCCATCCGGAGTCGTGATCCCCGTCAAAGGCCACCACATCACCAGATCATCCGAGTCCGGAGAATGCGCCAGTGAGAGTGTGATAGTGTCAGTCTGAGTCATCGGCCGTCTTTCATTCAATACTTGGTCAATGAAGGATCAAGACGATCCGACCACCAGTGGATACCGCCCGCAACTGAGCGAGCACCCCTGAATCCTTGTCCATGAAGGTACATCGCAACATCAAGTGAGCGTTTCCCCGTTCGGCACAGCACCGCAACCAAGGTATCCTCCTCGATGTCAAGCTCACCAAGCGCCCCAGGAATATCACCCATCGGGATATGCGTCGCGCCCTCGATCGCACTGATCTCAAGTTCATGCGGCTCACGCACATCAAGCAACAAAAAGTCATCCGCTCCCGAAGCGTGCTTTTCGTTGGTCTCGACAACACTGATCTCAAGATCAGGATTGAATGGATAGTTCTCTGGATTGTCAGGTAAGTCACTCATCGTCATTGCCCTCTTCAAGTTGCTCGTTCGGATCCGCGATCGGTCCCGATGCCCACACCCTTTCCTGTCGGCTCCGCTTCCAGACAAGCTGCGGACTCCACTGAGTATTGGTGAGCTGATACTGCATCAGCATCGGATTGATCAGCCCAATGCCGGATGATCCGATCTCATCGAGCGTCTCGATCATCGAGCCAACCCCGGACTGTCCCTGAGCAGCAAGCGACGACTCCACGCTCGGCATCAACCCATAGACCCTCGGTTCATCTGTCTTGCGAGGGAACGGATACACCCGCATCGCCGCGCCATGCGAGATCCCATCGATCGGGACCACAACGACCATCGTCGCCCATTGAGATCTTGGAGCATGCGTATCGAGCGATCGTTCTGACTGATCACGATCAAAGCTCGCTGTGCGATTCAGTGTGCCCAGCTCGAGCCGTTCGTTCTGAGCGTGGACACACCCACCCATCAGCATCAACCCAACCCAAACCATGCAGCAAATCACGATCCTCATACCCCAGATGCTAGGGGATTCCGCGCTCCAAAGCGGCTCGATCGATTCCTCGCTCCTACGCTTTGTCTGCAAATACTCCTATGGCTAAGAAGAACAAAAACAAGAAAAACAACCACTCGCCGGTCTTCGACAACCGCCGAGCCCGTCACGACTACTTCGTCGAGGACACTCTCGAGGTCGGGATCGTCCTGGAAGGCTCGGAAGTCAAAAGCATCCGCGACGGCAACTGCTCCCTCAAAGAGGGCTACATCTCCGTGGACCTCGATCCACCCCGCCTCACGCTCCACCAGATCGATATCCCGCCGTACCAACCCGCCGGAGCGCTGAACCATCGACCCAAACGCGACCGCATGCTCCTCGCAAAGAAACGCGAGATCGAGCGCCTCGCACGCTCCGTGGACATCAAAGGCGTCACCCTCATCCCACTCAAACTCTACTTCTCAGGCGGATTCGCCAAAATCCAGCTCGGGATCTGCAAAGGCAAAGCACAGCACGACAAGCGACACTCCATCGCCGAGCGCGAGAACCAACGCGACCTCCAACGCGCGATGTCCCAGAAAATGAAGTACTAAACCGATCTCGCATCCCCAGCGTCCCCGATCGCGCATACCGTCGATCGTGCAACGACGCGCCCTCGTCATCCTGATCCTGCTCGTCCTCAGCTTCGTCCTGATCGCGTTCCTGCGCCTCATCGCAGGCACCGACCAGTGGGGGGTCTCCGACGATTCATACATCAACGCCCTCCGCTTCCGCCGAGTCTGGACCGGATCCCTGGTCGGATCATCACTCGCAATCGCGGGAGTCCTCCTCCAGTCCCTCCTCCGTAACCCCCTCGCCGCGCCCGATCTCATGGGACTCAGCGCCGGCGCCGGATTCGCCGTCACGCTGACCATGTTCATCACAGGAACCGCACTCAGTGTCGGAGGCGCTTCGATCCCCGCGCTCATCGGAGCCGTGACCGTACTCGCGTTGGTCTACACACTCTCCAAACGACAAGGCATCATCGATCCAGTCACCATGATCCTGATTGGAGTCATCGTCTCCGTCATCCTCGGAGCCGCGACCATGCTCGTCGCCGCCCAGATGCCCGATCGTGGATTCGGGACCAGCCGATGGATGATGGGACACCTCCGCGAGGACCTCAACACCACGCACCTGTTCGCTTCGTCCATCGCGATCCTGATCGTGCTCATCCTCGCCGTCGTCAGGTCGCGTTCCTACGACGCCGGCGCGCTCCCAAACGACGAAGCCGCGAGCGTGGGACTCAACATCAAACGCGTTCGCCTGGAACAACTCCTCGGAGCCGGGATCCTGACCACGATCTCCATCATCCTCGCAGGCCCCATCGGATTCGTTGGACTCGTCTGCCCCCACATCGTCCGCGTCCTGATCGGACCGCGCCACAACACGCTGCTGATCGCGTCAACCATCCTCGGCGCGTCCATGGTCGTCGGCGCCGATGTCGTCACACGAGCTGTGGAAACCGATGCAGGCCGCATCCCTATCGGAGTGCTGACTGCACTGATCGGTGGCCCCGCGTTCCTCGTTTTGCTGCTCAAACAGCGGACGAGCCAATCACTCAGTTGAGCAAACGGATGATTAGGCGTTG
Organism: Phycisphaeraceae bacterium; assembly: GCA_009827215.1. Taxonomy (GTDB): domain Bacteria; phylum Planctomycetota; class Phycisphaerae; order Phycisphaerales; family UBA1924; genus UBA1924. The sequence continues at coordinate 780 of WUAJ01000244.1, read as the reverse complement.
AAGTACCGCGCCTCAGGATGGTGCGAAACAATCGCGCAGGTCGATTGCTCCGGATCGATCTGGTAGTTCTCCGTCAGATGACACCCGATTCGCGTCGGATCCAGCAGCTCCCACATGATCGTGTGCGCACTCATGTCAGGACACGCGGGATACCCAAACGAGTACCGCGATCCGCGATACTTCTGCTGGAAGAGCTCGCTGATCACGCTCGAATCCTCGTGCCCAAACCCAAGCTCCTGACGGATCCGCTTGTGCCAGAGCTCCGCCAGCCCCTCCGCGGCCTCAACCCCAAGCCCGTGCCAGTACAAATAGTCCTGATACTGATCCGAATCAAAGAGCTCCTTCGTATAGCCGCTGATCCGCTCACCCATCGTCACGCACATCATCCCGATCACATCGCGCTGCCCTATAGCTTCGCACTCCCCAAAATCACGATAGAAATCAGCAATGCACAGCGTCTTATTCGAAGACTGACGCGGGAACGCGAACCGATTCACCTCGCGATCATGATCGTCGGGATCAAACATCACCAACGAATCCCCATCGCTACTGCACGGGAAGTACCCATACACCACGCGAGGCTGCAGGAACGACTGCTCCAAACACGCCTGCTTGAGCTCCTCAAACTTGGGCTTCGCGACATCTTCAAGCATCGCTTCGTACGCCGCCTTGTCCTGCTTGCCCCGCTTGAGTTGCCACTGCACACTAAAGAGCGCTGTCGGATTGATGTACGCGAAGATATCCCGAAGCGACACATCCTCGATCACCCGTGTCCCCCAG
>WUAJ01000243.1 GCA_009827215.1 Phycisphaeraceae bacterium | reverse complement strand
CTGAAAGAAGAAGGCAAGATTCGTGCCATCGGGGTGTGTAACGCGACTCCGGAGATTATGGATCGGTACCGCTCTGTTGGGCAGCTGGATTCGGATCAGGAGCAGTACTCGATGATCCATCGCAAGATGGAGGGTGGGTCGTTCCAGGGAGATGACGGCCTCCCGGATCAACTGGGGTACTGTAAGGACAATGACATCGCGGTGCTCGCGTACTCGCCTTTGGTGCTTGGGTTGCTGACTGGGAAGGTTGGTCCTGAGCGGGAGTTTCCCAAGTCGGACCTGCGGAGCTCGCAGAAGCGGTTCAGCAAGGCGAATCGTCAGAAGGTGGCGGATCTGCTCAAGCAGTTTGAGCCGATCGCGGATAAGCACGGGTGCAGCATGGCGCAGTTGGTGATTGCGTGGACGGTGTATCAGCCCGGTCTGACGCATGCGCTGGTGGGGGCGCGGACGAGCGAGCAGGCGATCGAGAACGCGGGTGCGGGGAAGATCACGCTCGATGATGAAGATCTGAAGCTGATGAATGATCTCGTACGCAGTGATGCGACGGAGCTGGACATGTCGTGATGCATTTCGGCAGGCACCACAAACCTGAACAGCTTCGTGCTGATCCGCATCCGAAAGCGCGGTTGATGACGCTCGACGACATCGGTGCGTTCACGGCTTTGCGTAAGGAGATGCTGCATGATTCGCCTTGGGCGTTTGCGGCTTCTCCGGAGGATGATCTTGCGTCACATCCGGAAGCGGTAAAGTTGTGGTTTGATGAACCTGAGCACGAGGTCGTGGTGGTGGATCATCCGAGAGATCCGGGTCGGCTGGCGTCGGCGCTGGGGATCAAACGCGAAGAAAAGGTGAAGTTTCGTCATCGTGCATCGATCTGGGGGGTGTACACAACTCCCGATGCGCGGGGGAACGGGTTTGCTCGGATGATCATGAATCGGGCGATCGAGATGGCGCGTTCTTGGGATGGGGTGGATGTGCTGCAGCTTGGGGTGTCGGGCAACGCACCGGCGGCGATGGCGTTGTACCTCTCGCTTGGGTTTGTTGAGTGGGGGGTTGAACCTGATTGTGTGCGCGTAAATGGTGAGTCGTATCCGGAGCATTACCTGGCGCTGCGATTGAACGATTGAACAGGTGCATGATTTGTGCAGAGTTGGCGCATGAAAAAGCCCACCGGTGTGGTGGGCTTTGATTGAATGAGTTGATCGATTAGCCTTCGGCGCCGGCGAGTTCGAGTTCGGCGGCTTGTTCGTCGGTCAGTGTGGTGACGGTTTTGATGATGATGGCTTCGACTGGGACATCGCCGTGCATGCCTTGTGGGGCGGTCTTTGCGGCGCCGATGGCGTCGAGGACATCTTCTCCCTTGACGATGTGTCCGAAGACGGCGTATCCGGCGCCGTCGCGTGGTTGATCGAGGAAGCCGTTGTCGGCGAGGTTGATGAAGAACTGTGAGGACGCGGAGTCAGGTTGACGACCGAGGCGCGCCATGGCGATGGTGCCGCGGGTGTTTTTGAGACCGTTTTTCCATTCGTTCTTGATTTCGGCTTTGGTGGATTTTTTCTTGAGGTCTTGGGTGAATCCTCCGCCTTGGATCATGAATCCTGGGATGACGCGATGGAAGATGGTGTCGTTGTAGAAGCCGTCTTCGATGTAGGAGAGGAAGTTCGCGGTGGTGATTGGAGCTTTGGTCTCGTTGAGCGCGAGGTACATGGTTCCTTTGGTGGTTTCCATGGAGATGTAGACCATTTTGTCCTCCTGGACTGCTTCTGTTTCGGTTGGTTGGGATGCTGCTGGCTTTGCGGCTTCCTTGGTGGTTGGTTGCGTGAACGCGATGGCGGCGAAGACGCTGACGCCGAGGGTGAGTGTTGCGATTGGGATCAGTTTTTTCATCTGTGTCAGACTCCGTATTGATGAATGGTGACGCGTCGATCGTCACTGTTCAATGGTAGCACTGGTGTGCGGCGATTCCCCAACTTTCTATTGGGATGGGGGGCTCAGAGGTTGCACGGAATCGCAAGCTGAGTTGGTCTTGATTGCTGATTTGGCGCTGTGAGGCGGCTTTTTTATCTGCGGCGTGCTGGTGCGAGTTGGGATGGGTAGTCGATTCCGCTCAAGCCTCCGAGCGTCCAGCGGTAGCGCATGTTGAGCTCAGTTTGATCACCAAGTCCACCAAGAGGAATCGGGAAGGTATCGATTGGAACATAGTGCTGGGTCCATTCAGCTTTGCTGCCAAAGAGATAGTCGTTTGGGCTGACGGAGCTCTGCGCGAGTCCGGATTGGAGGGTGTTGATGGAGCCGTCGAACATGAGTTTGGCGGGAGCGGCGTGGTCGTATGCGAAGTATGGGGTTCCGGTTTGCTCGCGATCGAACTCCTCGAACATATGGACCTTCATCGTGGGGAAGCGGACCTCGTGGAAGCGGCGTTCACCGACGGTTGGTGCTCCACCAAAGACAGTCGCAAAGAGATTCGTTGTATCTGAAACTGGTCTGTACTGATTTTCGAAGTCCTCCATCCATGCGTGGGGGACGACTTGATAGGAAGAGGCGAATGCCCAGAGTTGTTTGATTCCGATCGGTCCCCAGTTGGAGTCATTGTCATAACCAGGTTCGAGATCACCGCCGCCGTTGCCGTATGGGAATGAGTTATCTGCTTCGGTGTATTCGAGTGGGTTGAGTTGCCAATGCAAGAGATTGGTGTCGGCGGGGTCGGCCCAGAGTGGGTCGGAGACATTGCCTCCCATGTAATCTGCGAGGACGAGGTGCGACCATCGGCGGTACATCAGACGAGCTATCGGAGCGAGTAGATTCCCAGGACCTTTGAGTCTGCCTGTAGCGCGTTGGAGGATGTTCTGGGTTTGCCAAGCGGCGGCGACTTGGTCGTTTGAGGCTTCTCGTAGTTTTCCGGTTTTCAGGCTCTTGTATATTTCCCCTCCTCTCCAAGTGAATGAGAAGATGCGGTCTTCATGGTCGAGGGCGTACATGGCGCTGACCTGTCCGATGGTGGAGAGGTTGGCTTGGGAGCTGAGTCCACGCATCTGTTTGCGTGCGGAGCTGAGTGCTGGCGCGAGGATGGTGGTGAGCATCGCGAGGATGGCGATGGTGATGGTGAGTTCAATGAGGCTGAACGCCTTGCGTTGTGTGGTATGCATGTGAGTCCCCTGATGCACGACTATATGAAGCCCGATGGTTTCCCATCACGGGGGACTATCCGCATGGATAGAGGTTTGGTTGCGTTTGTTAGTGTGTGTGCTTGTCGTGCTTATGTTCGTGATGGGGCGGATCGAAGTGGATTGAAGCACTGAGCCAACGCGCGAGGCGGAGGTTGATGTAGAGGACGAGGAGCACGACGAGGGCGATGAGGAGGTACTTCGCATCGGCGAGATCGGTCGCGGCGTCGGATGCGGATTGGACGAAAGACTTCCAGCCTGCAAGAGCAGTGGAATGGGTGAGGGCGTTGAGCAGGGATGGGAATGTGTGCTCGAGCATGTATCTAAAGTGTGTTATTGGTCGAATCCAATGGCGAATGAAGCGTGATATTGGACACGGCTTCGGAAGAATTCTGATTGGATGGATTAGGTTGTTTCGGAA
>WUAJ01000242.1 GCA_009827215.1 Phycisphaeraceae bacterium | reverse complement strand
CTTCCGATCTCGGAACTCGCATCGCGACCACGCTGATCCATCAGATGCTTCGTGATGATGCAAAGCACGGGATCGCCGCGCTATGTGTAGGGGTTGGTCAAGGTCTTGCTACAGTGTTTGAACGAGATTGATCATCCGGCAGCGACGATCTTTTCGAATCCAGCCTTAATCGCATCAACAAGTGCATCGATATCTTGCTCCGTCATCGGTGTAGACATCGTTGCTGAGCAGGTGTTGATCATCACGAATCCAGAGTCGAACAGATGATCGAGCATGAACTTGATCTTGGCGCCCTCGTCAGGGGACATGTATGCTTCGCGGAAGTTATGTGGAGGATGTGCTTTCATATGTACGCGGAACATTGAGCCGTCCCCGGTCACACATGCGTTGATTCCTGTCTCGCGGATCGTAACATTGATGCCTTCCATGGCGCGATGTGCCAACGCGTTCAAACGATCAACTGCGATGTCGTCAAACTTCTCCATGGCAACCAATCCAGCTGTGAGTGTGATCGGATTTGCTGAGAATGTTCCCGAATGGGGAAATAGCACTTTCTTTGCTTTCGGATTCAACACTTCCATCACATCGCTTCGTCCCGCGAGGGCGCCAATTGGGAATCCTCCACCGATCATCTTCCCCATCGCGGTGAGATCTGGGGTGATCCCGAAGCGTGATTGAAGCCCGCCATGTCCACAACGGAACGTAATGACCTCGTCGAGAACGAGAAGCACGCCGTTCTCTTGTGTCCATTTTCGGATCGCTAGTGCGAAGTCTGTATTCGCCGGATTGAGCCCGACGCGGTGCGGCATCAGATCCAGTAGCACACACGCGAGATCGTTCTTGTGTTTCTCAAGTATCGCCACGGATCTATCGATGTCGTTGTACGGAATGACGATCACATCATCGAGTGCTGATCGGGGTGTGCCGTGTGCGAGCGGAACACTGTTTGGCTGATCAAGTTCACCCCAAGTTTCAGGATTGGGTGCTTGGCTCACTTCTGCGTAGTCGTATCCGCCGTGGTACGACCCCTCGGCTTTGGCGATCTTCGCTTTGCCTGTGAATGCGCGGGACGCTTTGAGCGAGACCATGATCGCTTCGGTTCCGGAGTTGACGAATCGGAGCTTCTCGAATCCAGTGTTCCGAGAGCAGAGGTGCTCTGCGTATTGCACCTCGACCTCAGTTGCCATGGTAAACGCACTCCCCTTTTTGAGTTGCTCTGAGACTGCAGCAACGATGTCAGGATCTGCGTGGCCATGGATGAGTGATGCCATGTTGTTGGCAAAGTCGATGCGGGACACACCCTCGATATCGACGATGCGGCACCCCTCTCCATGACTCGCGTAAGCCGGGTATGGATCTCTGAGGACTGTGTTTCGACTCACACCGCCTGGAAGGACTTTGCAAGCCCTCTCGTAGAGTTCGGCACTTCGATTGACTTGAGTAGGCGTGCTCATAATGGAATCCTATGAATATCAGTTCGGGATCGGATGAAGCTTGGCGCCTGTTCGTTCTTGCACATAATCAAAGTCCACTCCAGGACTCAGCTCGATGAGTTGGAATCCTTTGGATGTGATCTCGATGACTGCGAGATCGGTGTACACGCGTGTGATCACTCCGCGTCCTGTGAGCGGATAGGTACACGATTCGACCAGTTTGGGTTCGCCTTGTTTCGTTGTATGCTGAGTGATGACATAGACGGATTTCACTCCGGCACAAAGATCCATCGCACCCCCCACTGCTGGGATCGCGTCGGGTGCTCCTGTAGACCAGTTTGCGAGGTCACCTGCTTCTGAGACCTGCATCGCGCCGAGTACGCAAAGGTCAATGTGTCCACCTCGGATCATCGCGAAGCTGTCGGCGTGATGGAAGAAAGCAGCTCCTGGATTCGTCGTCACATACCGCTTCCCAGCGTTGATAAGCTCGGGATCCCCTTCGCCTTCTGCAGGAGAGGGTCCCATTCCGAGCAAGCCGTTCTCGGTGTGGTAGATAAGTGTGCGTCCCTCTGGTACGAATCGAGCAACAAGTTCTGGGATCCCGATCCCGAGATTCACATATGACCCGTTGGGAATATCCATCGCGAGCCGTTGCGCCATTTCTTCGCGGGTGCGTCCGAATGCTTTTGTTTGCTGGCTCATGGGTAGGTCGCTCCGGCACTGACGAGTTCGGACTCATGGACAGGGTCAGCCACCTGCACGACGCGTTTCACGAAAATCCCAGGGCTTACTACGATCTCAGGATCGATAGATCCTGGCTCACTGATTTGCTCGGCTTGCACAATCGCAACTTCGGATGCCATTGCCATGATCGGACCGAAGTTGCGAGCGGTTTTGTTGTAGACGACATTGCCATGGGTATCCGCGGCTCGCCCCTTTATGAGTGCGAAGTCAGCTTTGAGACCGAGTTCCATGAGATAAGTCTTCCCATCGAAATCGCGAGATTCTTTGCCCTCTGCGAGTGGTGTCCCTACTGCCGCGGGTGTGTAGAACGCTGGGATCCCGGCTCCACCAGCACGGATGCGCTCGGCGAGCGTTCCTTGCGGGACTAACTCAAGCTCGATCTTCCCGTTGTGGTACAGATCAGGAAAGACGGTTGAGTTTGCGGTGCGTGGGAAGGAACAGATGACCTTCGAAACGCGTCCCGCTTTGAGGAGCGCTGCGAGACCGACCTCGCCACTGCCGCAGTTGTTGCTGATGACGGTGAGATTCTTGGCACCTTGATCGATCAGCGCGTGGATGAGTTCGATCGGGCTCCCGGCTTCGCCGAACCCTCCGACCATAACCTTGGCGCCGTCGAAGACATCGCGGACCGCATCAGCGGTGCTGGACACCTGTTTGTTGATCATTACGATACCTGCTCAGCTTCTTCCTTGACATCAACGACGCGTGTGTAATCAAACAATCCCGCTTCATCGAAAAGCACACGATCTTCATAGTCATTGAACCAAACCGCGTCTGGGTTCCGACCAACGATACAGACCTTGCCACGATCCGGAGCGCCGTGCGCGTTCCGAAGGAGTTTGAAAATCACGACGCCATTCTCGCTGCCCTTGAGACCAGGGATTGGCTCGTTGGTGACTGCGTTGACCTCGGTCTTTCCCTTGTAGTGCGTAATTGAGAGACGCGCGTGTGTTTCGACGCCGGAGAGTCCCTTTTGCGACTCGTTAAGGATTCTCCACGATTCTTCGATCGGGATGTTGAATGCTTTGTAAGCAACGATGTCTCGACCACAGAAGAAGTAGTGATTCTCAGCACCCACACGCTTCATCTCACGCTGCATGATTCGAAGAGCGTCCGGATCATCGTTGATGTCTTTGATGATCGGGGTCTGGTTTTCAACCGTGATCCAACCACGATCCAGAACGCCACGGATCGCAGCGCCAGTTTCTGGGACCCATTGGAGGACGCCGTTCTCGTCGTAGACATAGTTGCCATCGTCATCCTTCATGAGGAACTCGTCTGGATGCTCGAAGTGGATCATGATGTGCAGACCAACATGTGGGTACGCTTCGTGGAACTGATCGAGCATCGCAAAGAAGGTCTCATCGAAGCGCTGCGGATAGAACGCCATTTCTTTGGTACCGATACGGATGGACTCAACTCCGGCTTCTGCAAGTGCGGCGAGCCAAGCACCGATCTTTGAGTTGTTGAGCACCATCGGGTCACCGAGATCGGAAGAGG
>WUAJ01000241.1 GCA_009827215.1 Phycisphaeraceae bacterium | reverse complement strand
CCTGGTATCCCATGATGAACCCGCCCATCTGCATCGCGTAGAGCGGCATCGCGGCGATCAGTCCGATGGAGATCCCGATGAGCAGCTCAGCAAACAGCAACGGCACAAGCTGAACGGTGTCAATGCTGGCGCCTGGATCAAATGATGGCACTGCGGGGTAGATCGCGACAGCGAACATGAACGCGAACAACGCCTTGAACACTGTGGGGACGGTCGCGGATTGCAGCAATGGTGTAAACAAAAACAACCCTGTGAGTCGGGCGACCACCAGCATCAGCGGCAGCACATGGACCAGCATGGGCTCGAAACTCACCATCAGAACAGCTTCATCATCTCGGTTGTGAACTCACTAAGCACAGAGATGATCCAGGGCAATAACAACACCGCCGCGACAACGAGCGCGATGATCTTGGGAACGAAGGTCAGCGTTTGATCCTGGATGGAGGTGACGGACTGGATCAGCGAGATCACCAAACCCAGGATCATCCCGATCAGTAGCAGCGGGGTCGCGATCAAGAGCACGATGTACAACGCGTCGCGGATCATCTGCAGCGCGGCTTCGTCAATCATCCTGCCCCCCTTCGTATTCGACGCTGACTCTCGGGGGCGTGTTGCTCTGCTTCACGATGCGCGCAAGCATGAAGATTGGGATCGCAGCAGCGGCGGTCGCGCTGAGTCTACCGCTCGTCCCTTCTTGCACGAAGCTCTCGAGAAGTGAGCCGACGACTAAGGTCCATCCATCGACGAGCACAAACAGCATCAGTTTGAACGGCAGCGAAATCAGTACCGGAGGGAGCATCATCATGCTCATCGAGATCAGCAGCGACGCGATGACCATGTCGATCACAAGGAACGGCAGGTACACTCGGAACCCCATCAAGAACGACACCTTGAGCTCGCTGAGCATGTACGCCGGGATGAGGGTCGTTGTCGAGATATCGGCGCGCGTCATGGATTCGGGTTCGGAGGTGTCCACGCCTTGGTAGTTGAGGATCATGTAGAGCGATGACCAGTTGTCGGTCGCTTCGATCTGATCGAACATGAAGTCACGCATCGGGGTCGAGGCGCGTTCCCAGAGGACATCCATGTTGCGGATCTCGCCGTTCTGATACGGGACGACGGCTTCGCTCCAGACTCGATCGATGGTTGGTTTCATCACGAGCGCGGTCATAAAGAGTGCGAGTCCGGTGATGACCTGCCCCGGCGGGAGCGACTGTGTACCCATCGCTTGACGCAGCAGCGCGAGGACCACCATGATGCGGATGAAGCTGGTCGTCATCAGCATAATGGACGGGACCAGAGCGACCACCGTCAGCAGCAGCATGATGTTGAGTGTCACGGACAACCCAGACTGCTCTGTGTCACTGCTCGGAGCCGTAGCCCCCTGCACACGCAAGCCGATCCCGCTCGCGGCATTGATCGCGGCTCCCGCATCTTCGAGGACCATCAACGGATTGAACGCGTCGCTGGAAGACTCGCTTGGTGTGGGACCAAGCTGAGCAATCGATGCGTTTGCCAATAGTCCGAAGCACAAAGCGATCAGGATGGAACGGAGACGACCCACGAGTTCAACGCCCCCTCCGCATCGCGCCGAGTCTTCGGCGGATGATTTGAGAAGCCGCGGCATTATCGTGCGCGGAGGTCAGTTCGAGACGATCACCCTCGTCGTTGCTCACGATTCCTGGAGCGATCCGGCGCGGACGCTGCACATGCATGCCCGGCGATGGCTGATACATCGCTTGCTGGATTTCTTGATCCGTCGCGTTCCCGGCTTCTTGGAGCGTCCGCTCGAACGATGCGGAGATTGAATCGCCTTCCGCATCGCGGACTTTCCCCAAAATGGATGCAACCTCCTCGGGAGTGTTGATCTCGCAGAGTGTGTGCATCTCTCCAACACCCCCACCACGCTTGCCTCGACGAGATCCAGCGTGTGAGAGCAGGAGCACCTTGCGATCGAAGCGGAGCACGACGATCGTCATGCCGTTGGAGATGGGATAGCGAGCGAGGACCTCGACGAGTCCTGCCGGCGCACGACCTCCGGCGCCCATCTGACCGCTGAGTCCGCCTTTGGTGCGTGCGATTCTTTTGTAGAGCTGCGCGAGCGCGAAGATCAGCAAGAGCACCCCTGCGAGCGCGGCGATCGTGCGGAGAAACTCCTTTCCGAGCACGGCGGGTGTCGTGACATCATCCCCACCAATCGGCATGCTCTCTTGCGGACGAGGGAGTCCGAGCGGTTTCGCCGATGATGATTCCGAGTCAATCCGAGTCTCGGTTTGCGCTGCGATCTCAACAGTTGACTGTTTGTTTGATTGCGATGGCGCCTGCTCGATCAGATCAATGATCGGCTCAGGAGCAGACTCCACCAATGGGCCGTGCTGCGCAAACGCATGTGCGGAGATGCAGAGTGTGAAGATTGTGGTGCAGATTCGCACCGCGTGAGTCCCGATCATGTCGCCATCCTGGCCTTTCACAAGAGCGGATCATCCGCTCGTTCTCGTCATCACTTAGCGTTTAGCTTTCCTGCAGATCCAGGATCTCGTTGATACGCACACAGAAGTTGTCGTTCAGGACGAGCACCTCGCCTCGAGCGACTTTGCGATCGTTGACGAAGACATCGACTGGATCTCCCGCGAGTTTGTCCAACTCGACTACGGCACCGTCCCCTAAACGAAGCACATCCTCGACGAACATTCGAGTACGCCCCAGTTCGATGCGGACATTCATGTGGACATCAGAGAGCAAGTCGAGATCACTCTTGGGACCCGAGTTACCCGAGCCTTCAAGAACTGGAGATTCGAAGGGACTGCCACTCCCGGCGGACTCGCCTCCAGCGGTGCTGTTGACATCACTGATCGCTGACATTGCAGCCGCGAGAGCCGCGGCTTCATCGTCGCTCATGTCGGCGCCTTCTTCAGCTTGTGCCGCGACATCGTCTGCAATAACAGATGCGTCATCCAATGCTTCCTCGGCATTGGGTTCTTGAGCATCATCTGCATCGTTCTGGGGCTCTAGATTCTCTGCTTCTTCGGACATCGTGGATTCCTTGGACTCCGCCATCAACACAACGCGCACGCCGACTCCCGGCGCATACAAACTTATCGGCCTATCTTGCCGATCGGGTCCAGTCTTTGCGCCAATGCGCAGATATTGCGTACTCAAGCTTGCTAGGGCTGCCAAACCGCATCACGCGTCGGCGCGGAACCCCTTGCACTCAGGGATGATGACGCGATCAACGCGTGGCATGCCGTCAGCGTCCAATCCGAAGACCTCGTTGATGTATGTCGTCAGCTGCCGCGTAATCGTCTCCAGTCCAGGCTCGCGGAGATGGCGATCCTGTGCTCGACGGAAGATCAGTGCGATCCCCTCGGTCAGCAGAGCGGTATCGCGTTCTTTTATGGTCTCGATGTGTGCCTGGTTCTTCTGACGAGCACGCAGGACGATCTGGACGCGCCATTCCCAGACATGCCCGGTGGACATATTCTGGAATCGGTCCTCAACAAGCGGGATCTCGACAGGCGCATCTTCTCCGGTGCCTTCGAGTTCCGCGAGCTCCGTTGCATCCGCGCCCTTTGGTCCACCCATAGATGAAACGAGGAAGAACACCGCCGCTCCTTCGACGATCATGATCACTGCGATGATGATGAGGAGTTTCATCCCCCCACCCTTGCTTGATCCGGACTCTTCGGTGCTTTCTGCTTTGTTTTCTTCGTCGGCCATTGGTGTTCCTTCCGGGAC